>JBEKYF010000025.1:0-42571 GCA_049511255.1 Terriglobales bacterium
CAATATTTTTCTACCGGATAATCTTTTGTAAAACCGTATCCACCGTAGACTTCGATTGCCAGCGACGTCACACGTTCCGCCACCTGCGACGTGAAGAGCTTGGTCATGGCGGCTTCTTTCACGAAATTTACGCCGGCATCTTTCATACGGGCTGCGTTATAAACCATCAGCCGCGCCGCTTCGATCTCGGTGGCCATCTGCGCGATCTGGAACTGAATCCCCTGAAATTCCGAAATCGGCTTGCCGAATTGCGTGCGCTCCTGCGCATATTTGGCGGCGCATTCCAACGCGCCGCGCGCCACGCCCAGCATCTGCGCACCAATTCCGATGCGGCCTTCGTTCAGCGTCTCGATCGCGATCTTGTATCCTTTGCCAACCTCGCCGAACACGTTCTCCTTGGGCACGCGGCAATCTTCCAGAACCAGTTCGCAGGTTGACGAAGCCCGAATCCCCAGCTTGTCTTCCTTTTTGCCGACGGTGAAACCGGGGAAGTTTTTCTCGATCAGAAACGCCGTGATCCCCTTGTAGCCCTTCGTCGCATCCACGGTGGCGAACAGAATGAACAATCCAGCCTCTTTGCTATTCGTGATCCAGAGCTTGCGTCCATTGAGAACGAAGTCACTCCCTTTGAGCTCAGCTTTCGTTTGCAGCGCAAACGCGTCCGATCCCGATCCCGCCTCGCTCAACGCATATGCGCCGACCGTGTCCGCCGCTATCTTCGGCAGGTAACGCTTCTTCTGATCTGCATTGGCCCAGCGCAGAATCGCATTTGCTACCAGTGTGTTCTGCACGTCCACGATTACACCAGCGGAAGCGTCGGCCCGCGAAAGTTCTTCCACTGCCAGGATCGCCTCAAAAAACTTGCCGCCCGCCCCGCCGTACTGCTCCGGGATCTCAATGCCCATCAGTCCGAGCTGAAAGAACTGATCGATCAGGCCGTGATCGAAGACTGCCTTTTCGTCCATTTCTTTTGCCAGCGGACGAATCTTGTCGTCGGCAAACTGGCGAACGTTGTCGCGGAACAGAATCTCGTCTTCGGTAAGAGTGGTGAGTGGCGTGGGATTCGAAAGCTGCAGAGTTTCCGGCATGAAGACACCTCATTTGTAGAGACGCGGCTTGCGGCGTCTGGGCAGGATGGCGAACTAGAAATTGTAGCAGCAGAAGACGGCGGGATTGCGATCGCTCGGTTGTTTCGCTCGGCAGATCTCGCAAACGTGCTTCACTTCTGCCTTGATTCGGGCCCCAAGTCCGGTGCTGTTTACCAGTTGGTAGAGGTGGATCATTGGCCACAAAATCAGCGGCGGTTGATGAGCGAGGCGACGTAGCCTGCACCGAAGCCGTTATCAATGTTTACTACGCTGACGTTGGAGGCGCAGGAGTTCATCATTCCGAGCAAAGCGGCCAGGCCCTCGAAGGCGGCGCCGTAACCTACGCTGGTCGGGACGGCAATCACCGGGACTCCTACCAGGCCGCCGACTACACTGGGCAGCGCGCCTTCCATTCCAGCGCAGACTATGATCACACGCGCTTTTGCGAGCGCTCCGCGATGCGCTAGCAGGCGGTGAATCCCCGCGACTCCTACGTCATAGATATGCTGAACGTTGTTCCCCATCAATTCCGCGGTGACGACTGCTTCTTCGGCGACCGGGATGTCGCTGGTTCCCGCGGACACGACCACGATCACGCCCTTGCCGCGCTTCTTGCGATCGCGCTTGAGCACGATGGCCCGCGCCACCGGACGATACTCTGCTAGGTCCACAGTGGCGGCGACGGCGGCGTACTGTTCCTCGGTGGCTCGCGTCGCCAGCACGTTGCCGCCGTGAGCCGCGAGGCGGCGGAAGATGCCGGCAACCTGGCTGGGCGTTTTGCCCTGGGCAAAAATCACCTCGGGCATACCCTGGCGCACGGCACGATGATGGTCAACCTTGGCGAAACCGAGGTCCTCGAAGGGCAGGTGGCGGAGGCGCTCGACGGCATCGTCGGGTGATAGGCGTTTCTTTCGAACCTGCTCGAACAGCTTGCGTAGGGCTTCTGAATTCACGTCGACCTCGGAGGTCTCGGATCGTAATTGCTCAAATCCGGCATGGGCTTCACTTCTGCAATCTTACTTGTGACGCAGCGCGCAGGGGCCTCAAAGAGCGTGCATGGAAACTGGGCCGTTCCTCTGAGACTCGAATCGTTTACTCCAATTTTCCCAGCGCTGAACCGCTGGGCTAAGCTGGTTCGCCCCTCCGGGGCTGGATTCCTGAGTTCTGTTCCCCTGTTAGCCGATTCGAGAAGTCCAGCTGTCGCACGCGCTCTTCCAGGACGCAGAATTCTTAACAAAATGAAGTCCTTTCAGTCACTTACGCAGATTACTTCAGTGGTTCTACGCCCTTCGGATAGATTGCCCCTGTCCCCGGCGCAACCTATAATCACGGTACTCTGGTTCTGGATTCTTCGGCAGGTTCGCGGGTAGGGTGGGCCCTAGAGCAAGTGTGCCTTTTGGCCGATTTGGAACTCTATGCGAAAGCGCCTGCAAATCGCGCTGATGACCAGCTTAACCGCGATCTCCTTTCTTTCTATGCTCTTTTCGACGACGACGGCGCGCGCGCAATCGGGAACTATTATTTCAACCACCGACGAATCTGGCCGCACGATCTATGTTAACGGGGACGGGCCTTCCGCGGGTTCGAAGGCGGAGGCTTCTATGCCCGCACGGTCTCGGCTGGTTTATTGGAGTGTGACCGAACATCGTTTCAAGCCGGTTCCGACCAGCGGAGCTGTAATGCGGGCGGCGCGCTCGGCGGCTTCGGAAGTCAACACCTATCTCGATGGCAGAGCGCAGACTTACGAGACTCTCAACCGTGGTTTTACGGCGCAGGATATCGACGCCGCGATTGACGAGGCGGCCGCCCGGCACAACGTGGATCCGAGCCTGGTGCGGTCGGTGGTCAAGGTGGAATCAAATTTCAACCCCAATGCCGTGTCGCGCAAGGGCGCGATGGGGCTGATGCAGTTGATGCCTTCGACCGCCCGTTCGCTTAATGTTTCCAATCCTTTTGATCCGCAACAAAACGTGGATGCCGGGGTTAGACATCTAAGGAAACTGTTGGACAGCTATGGCGGCGACGTCGGCCTCAGTCTGGCCGCCTATAACGCTGGTTCGGGGGCGGTGGCGCGGAGTGCGGGCATTCCGCATTTCAGGGAAACGCAGAACTACGTTCGCCGGATCACGAACTTGTACAACGGCGGCAGCGAACCCATTTTTGGCAACCCGGTGCACGAGCCAGTCCACGTGCAGCGGGATGCTCGGGGCGTGCTGTACATCAACAATACGGAATAACCTGTTTCCCGTGGTAGCGGGAGCGTCGTGAAAGTAAGGAGACTGCGGAAAAAGTCGATTTTCGATGCCCAGCCCCTAAAGAGGCATCTAATTTAGAAGAACTTGCGGTATCGCTAAAGCGATACCCTGATACGAAACCGGAGTTCTTCCGCAGCCTGTTAACGCAACCAGTAGGTACGGAATCGGCAAGTGAAGACCCAGGCTTCTACGACCCTAATTCGAGGCGGCCGCGCCTTTCGCCTCGGCGCAGCGTTGTTGCTCGTGCTGCTGCCGCTGGCTTCCGCATCGGCGCGCGTCCGCCACAACGACGCCTGGGCCCGGCAGCAATTCAGCAAAGCGGAACGCATGCGGGAGGCTCTCAATGGCCGTCCCGCTGGAGAGCGTACTCGGCGCGAATACCAGCGTGCGATCGACTCGTACCGCCGCGTCTACTTCGGCTCTCCCGCCTCATCGAAGGCGGACCCGAGCGTGGTGGCGACGGCCGAACTTATGGTCGAGATGGGCCGGCGCTTTGACGACAACAAGATTCTGCGCGGCGCCGTCGAACAGTACCGCTTCCTGCGCAAGGAATATCCCGGCAGCAAATACCGCTTCGATGCCCTTTTCACGATCGGCGAGATCTACAAGGACGATCTCAACGATCCGGAAGAGGCGCGCACGACGTTCGAAGACTTTCTGCATCGCTACCCGCGCAACCGCCTAGCCGATGATGCCCGCGCGGCGGTGAAGGAAATCGATGCTGCGGCCGACGAAATGGAACACTCGGCCGAAAAGGCGGCGCGCAGGCGGGGGTCTTCCACCGTCAGTGCCGGCAATGTCGCCAGCGCCAACGCCGACGACTCTGCCGCATCCGCAAATGACGCTAGCGCCCGTCGCAGCGCGTTGCCTCGCGTTACCGGGGTTCGCCACTGGTCCACGCCCGACTACACGCGCGTCGCCATTGACGTCGAGCAGGAAGTGAAGTTCGGTTCGCAGCGGATCTCGCATCCAGACCGCATTTTTTTCGACCTGCACGACACCAAACTGGCTTCGACCCTGGTGGGCAAGACCTTCGACGTCGACGATGGCTTCCTGAAGAAAATTCGCGTTGCCGAATTTCAGCCAGGGCGCACGCGGATTGTGCTGGAAGTGGATGACCTCGCAAGCTATGACGCTTTCCTGCTGCCGGATCCGTACCGGCTCATCATTGATATCCACGGAAAGGACAACCACGGGAAACAGAACCGGGCGACGGTGATTGCTAAGCCGGAGACGGCCACGACGGCTTCCCAGGAATCGGACGATGATTCCAGCGAGGCGGCAGCGTCGTCGCGCGGAGACGCGAAATCTGACGGGCATAGAGGGCAGCAGGACTCCGATAAAGATGCGGCTGGTTCTACGAAACGGGGGCCGGTCGAAACCGATTTACCCGCCGAGGATGGCAGCGCGGATTCCACATCGTCCGGCTCGGCGGAGCCATCGAGCGGCAGTCGAGTGACCAAGACCACGGTTGCCGTCAAAGGGTCGAACCGCAGAATCCCGAAGACGATCGTTCAACCGGACGGCGTCGAGGCGGACGACAGAGCGCCGTCGACGGTCGCCGCGCTTGAGCACGGAAAACTCCGCCCCGAAGTGACGCCGGGCCAGACCGCCAACATCTCCGGCACAGACGAAGCGAAGCGGGCGAAATCGGATTCGCCTTCGCGATCATCATCATCATCATCATCATCTTCTTCTTCTCTGCGCCGAAAAAAGTCTCGTTCATCTGCAGCGGCGGCCGCTGCCGACACCGCGGATCTTCGTCCTGAGACCCGCGAAGCGCGTCCCACCGCCGCTGGCGACCGCTCTTTGACTCGCGCACTCGGCCTGAAGATTGGCAAGATCGTCATTGACGCGGGCCACGGCGGCCATGATACCGGCACCATCGGTCCCGATGGCCTGTGCGAGAAGGACTTGGTGCTCGACGTGGCCAAGCGCCTCGGCCGTTTGCTCGACACCCGGCTCGGCGCCGAGGTTGTTTATACACGCCAGGACGACACCTTCATTCCACTGGAAACCCGCACCGCGATTGCGAACCGGGAGCGGGCGGATTTGTTCATCTCGATCCACGCCAACTCGAGCCGCGATTCCGATGCGCGCGGCGTCGAAACCTACTACCTGAATTTCACCTCGTCGCCGGAAGCGCTGGAAGTTGCCGCGCGCGAAAACGCGGTGTCGGAGAAGTCGATCCACGAACTGCAGGATCTGGTAAAGAAGATTGCGCTGAAAGACAAAATCGACGAATCGCGCGAGTTCGCCGGCGACGTGCAGGAATCGCTCTACGGAGGGCTGGCCCTGAACAACGCCGGCATCCGCAATCGCGGGATCAAGAAGGCGCCGTTCATCGTGCTGATCGGCGCGAATATGCCTTCGATTCTGGCCGAGATTTCGTTTGTGTCGAATCCGACCGACGAGCGCAAGCTCGAAACCTCCGAGCACCGGCAGCGCATTGCCGAGTCGCTGTATCGAGGTGTCTCCAAGTACGTCAGCGGCTTAAGCGGAGTGAAAGTGGCGAGCAAGATCGACAAGCCCGAAGGGCAATGAAGCAGCGCCGGGCAATAAGTCTGCGCGTAGCAAACATCGCAGGAATGCCAATCCGATGGACTTGTAGTTCAGCTTGAAGTTTGGTCTTTCCTTCGGACGTGCAGCAACTTCTCGACCTCGGCAATAACACTCCCGGATTCGTCCTTGACCTCGACCGTGAACGTTCGCTCGATCTTTTCCTGAGTATTCAGAGCTTGCTTGATTTCGCGGATCTGCTCTTGGGACAGCCGGAAACTGGCGGAAACTGTTCCGCGTCCCGGTTTTTTGAAGCGGATGCTCGCCGACTTGTCCCAGACAATGTAATCCTTCCCCAAATTCTGAATCAGCATGATCATAAAGAACGGATCCGCCATGGAGTACAGCGAACCTCCGTAGTGAGTGCCAACGTAATTTCGGTTCCACCAATGAAGCTTCATCTCCACATCAATCTCTGTCCAGTCGGATCCGAGTCGCCTTACGCGGATTCCCGCGCCCAGAAACGGCGGCCAGATATTCATAAACATTCGTATGTGGCGCTTCAAAGCTGCTTTCACGCTACGCTCCTGCCGGCCTGTGCGCGGCCTCATGCGGGACGGCCGCGTTCGCTAAGTTTAGCGCTTATGCAGCTTCAATGTGGACGGGCGAGGACGCCCGTCGCTCCACGAGCTAAACCGCCCGGGTGGAAACTTTCCCGGCCTGCCGGTAGTCTAAACTGGTAGCAGAAGTGTGCTTTGTTCGAATGAAATTCTCGCGATTACTTTCCGTTGTCTGCATATTTCTTTGTGGCGCTGGCTTTGCCGCTGAGCCGCCTACGCCGGCTTCAGCCTCTGCAAACCCTGTTTCTGCGGCCCCAATTCTTCCCACCGAGTTTGCTGGCTGGCAGGTGAAAGGCGCTGTTGCCAGGAGTGACGATCCCGCCGCCGCTGATGCGGTGAACGCGCCCGTCTTGAAAGAGTACGGCTTCGTGCGTTTGGAGAAGGCCGCTTACACTCGCGACGACGGCCGCAACCTCGTGATCAGAGCCGCGGTATTTGAAGATGCCAGCGGCGCTTATGGCGCCTTCACTTATTACTATTCCGACGAAATGGGAGAGGAAACCATTGGCAGGCAGGCGGCTTTTCTGAATAACCGCGTGCTGTTCTATCAGGGAAACGTGTTGGTGGATGCCGTGTTCGACAGAATGAGCGTGATGTCGGCGGCGCAACTGCGGGAACTGGCCGGGCTGCTGCCGCAAGCGGAGGGCAACAGGAACAACCCGCCTTCGCTGCCCACGTATCTTCCGAAACGGGCTTTCCAGAAGAATTTCGAGAAGAACACGACGAAGTACATCCTGGGTCCGGTCACGCTCGATCGGGCCGGATCGCCGCTGCTGGGTTCGATGGTGGATTTCAGGGCGGGTGCGGAAGTTGTGATGGGCAAGTATGCGGCAACTGCGGGCGAGGCCACACTGATGCTCATCGAATACCCGACGCCGCAGATTGCCGCGGAACGGCTGCGGCAGATTGACGCCGCGCACCAGGTCACCGAGCAGCAGCCGGGGGTTGCGTCGATTCTTGATGTGGGCCCGTTTTTCGACACACGTACCGGGCCGATCGTCGTGATCGCGGCCGGCCCGCTTTCAAAAAGCGAAGCGAGATCGCTGATGTCGTCCATCAGCTACGACGCCGATGTTACCTGGAACGAAAACACCTATGTGAGCAAGAAAGACAATCTGGCAAACTTTTTGTTCAACGCGATTGTTCTCTGCGGAATTGTGGTCGGCCTGGCGCTGGTTGCGGGGATCGCGTTTGGCGGTTTGCGGATCGTCGTGAAACGGTTTTTCCCCGACTCCGTGTTTGACCGGCGGGAGGTGATAGAAATCATCTCTCTGCACCTGGAAGACGACCCCCGGCGGGTGCCTCGGGAGCGGTAAGTCACTCAATCGAATGTTGTTAGCGTCGAAAAGAGAGAATTTTGCCTCATTTTGATCCCGTTTGCTGACTTGTGGACGTATTGTGTAAGTTATTGAAAATAAGACTATTTAAACAATAAATTTTACTTGACACTGCGCTTTTGAGACTCATAAGATTCCCGCAGAAAGTTCTGATGGGCTAAACCTCCGTTGGAACTATTCTCCCTTGAAAGAAAAGGCCGCCCAAGTTGCCGGGTGGCCTTTTCGTTTTGAGAGTAAGTTCTCAGTTCCGTGTTGGGCGACTGAGAACTGGTCGGAACTGTTGAGTGCTTGCATCCGTACACCACTATTTATTGGAAGCGTGAGCTCGGGGGGAGAAGAGGAAAAGCAAATGTTTTGCGATCAATGTGGTGCGCAGTTGCAATCGGGAGAGCCACGCTGCGGACGCTGCGGCAAAACCGTGCTTGGACTCATCGAGCTTCGGCATAACCGGGTTCGCGAACATGTCCGGCTGGTGGGCATTCTCTGGATGGCATACTCGGCGCTGCACGTGGTTGCTGGAGTGGTCGTGATCATTGTCGCGCACACGATCTTCGGCCACGCGATCCATATTCCCAACGGCTCACCTCCCGAGGTCACGGTCTGGCTGCGGCCTGTTCTTAGCTTCGTCGGATGGTTAATCCTGATGAAAGCCGCAGCCGACTTCATCGCCGGTTGGGGCTTGCTGCAGCGTCAGAAGTGGGCGCGAATTTTTGCCCTGGTCGTGGGCTTCGTGGCACTGTTAAGCGTCCCGCTCGGTACTGCACTCGGCATCTACACGCTCTGGGTGCTGCTGCCCACGCAATCCGATGACGAGTACAAAGCGTTGGCGCAGGCCGCGTAGACGATCGCATTTTGTCTGCGCGCCGCTGCGCAAGGCAAGGCTGTCAAAACGCCATTTCACCAACAGCCAAGTCATTAGCGAAATTCTGTTTACGACAACTAAGAACGATGTTTCCTGGCAGGAAAGTATTTGCCTCACGTTCTGTCTAATTGAGGGAGAGCCTTGGCGACCTGCTCGCCATCGAAGTCGAGAACCCAATCATTGAAGGTCCGGTATATGGGAATGGGTGGTTCCTTGTTGGTTAGCGATTATGTCCAGTCCTCAATCATCGTACATGTGTAAGATCATGTCCGTTCCCATCAGGTATCTCTAGTTGCCACTCCCCTAAAAAGCAAACCCCCCGTCAGAACTGCTCGGGGGCGATGCGGCTGAGATGAATGCTAGAGACCAGAAACTAAACCATTGCCTTCCTGCGCATGAAACCAACCAAGGAAAGCAAGCCGGTACCCAGCAGCACCAGGGACGACGGTTCCGGTACTGTGGTTCCGGAGCTCGGATTCAAATCGAGCGTGAAATAGCCATTCACAGGGAGCCCTTGCAAATTAATTTCGATGAACGACGAGCCGAATGTCACGTCCGAACTGTTCAATCCCGCTATGTTTGTTGACAGGCTGTAGGCGGTCAAGGATCCACTGGTGAACGTCAGCCCGGTGAAATCGAAGCCATTAAATGAACCAGTGCTGTAACCGCTGGACGACGACCCGGAAGATGTGTAAGAAATGGCGGAAGACCCCACGCTGAATGTCTGATTTCCACCAGACTCGGAATACCCTACGCAGATGGGGGAAGCGCCTGGACAGGTCAGAGAGGAGCCGACTCCGATGGTATCAGTCGCGTACGTCGTGAACGTATTCGGGTAGAGCCAGGTGATACCGACGGATCCGGTCAAACTGTCGGCGCGGGCGTCGCCTGGAGAAAGCAGGAGAAAGCAACCAGCAGCAATCGCCAGCACATAGACACGTACCCTACCCATAAAATCTCCCTTTCCAACTTTCCGCTTCACCTGCCGACGCATTCCAGCACGGAGCGCAAGCTACATTCAGCAATTGGGAAGCCAACATTAGCAACATACCGAGAGTCTGGAAAATACTGCAACTACGCGGTTTATCGCTCATGATAGTATGCGATTTCCGGTTGAACTACGAAATACGAGTTTAAAGTGTGCAACAATTTTTACTCATTTACTGGGGCTAACCTGCTGTCTAACAGCCGGGCAGCGAGTTCCAATGCAGCCTCGCACGGTGGCGGAGCAAAGCAGAACTACCAAGCCTGTATCCACCGTCACAGCTTGCAGCTAAAGAGCCGCGCCAAGCCTCACTGTCGCAAAATCGCGATTCCAACAATGACCGTACAAATTGTTAATTTCACAGCAAGAATCGAAGATGACGATCCTCCAAACTCCCCGCCTCCTGCTGCGCGAGTTCAACCCGCAAGACGCTGACGCTCTCGGCTTGGTCATCTCCGATCCCGAAACCATGCGCTACTACCCCGCGCCCTACGATCGCGCTGGAGTCGAACAATGGATTGAACGCAACCGCCAGCGCTACCAGGATGACGGCGTCGGCCTCTGGGCTATGGAGTTGACGAAGATGCAGGACGCCAAGGTCCAAGGTTCCGAGGTTCAAGGTTCCGAGGTTCATAAAATGATCGGCGACTGCGGCATCATCCTGCAGCAGGTCGAAGGCGAGCCGCTCTACGAAATCGGATACCACTGGCGCCGCGACTTCTGGGGACAGGGTCTCGCGACCGAAGCCGCCATCGCGTGCCGCGACTGGGCATTCGCGCACCTGAAAACTGACCGCGTGATTTCCCTGATTCGCCCCGAGAATCTGCCCTCACGCCGCGTTGCCGAGCGCACCGGGATGACCGTCTGGAAAGAAGTGAACTGGCGCGGCCTCGTCCACTGCGTCTATTTCATCGAGAGGGAGAAACCACCAGCATCGGCGCGTTGATAAACGATCCGCCCGCAATAAGAATTTGTCATCCCGAGCGAAGCGAGGGATCGGCAGTTTCGCCGCAAGATGCAGATCCCTCGCTTCGCTCGGGATGACAATTCATGAAGGGTGTTGCTCGCGCGGCAAAAAGCAGGTCCTTCGCTTCGCTCAGGATGACAAATTGTTGTAGTCGTCAGAGCAGCAGGGAGTTTTACACCAGATCCTCCACTTTCAACTCGCCCTCTCCGCCCTTCCACGCCTTGCGAAACTCCTGCTCCACGAACCAGGCATCGGAATTTCGATCCTGCGCCTGCAGCGCCCGATGCAATCCAAACAACGACCGTGGGTTTCGAGGAGTCTTCGCCAGGTCATCCCGGAACACCTGCTCCGCTCCTTTGGCATCCCCGCTCATCAGTAGCACTCCCCCGAGCGACTCCCGTACCGGGAAGAACCAATCCTGAGGCTCGTCGTACTTCAGCGTATCCTGCACCGCGACCGCGTCGCGTAGCATACCCGCAGCGGCCGCGTTATCTTTTTTCGCCAGCGCCACCTGCGCCCCCAGAACGTTTTCCGCAATCTTCAGAATGTCTTTGGTCTTGTTATTGATAGGCATCTGGAAAACCACATCCGGCGGCGTCGCTTTCTCGGCCTCGGCTACGATCTTATATTCTGCTTCCGCCTCGCTGATCCTGCCTTTTCCCGCCAGCGCCATACCGCGCGCAAAGTGCCAGAAGCCAGTCGTGGTCTTCATCTCCGCATCGGGAGCCTTCATCGCGAGAATTTCGTCCCACTTGTGAAAACGCACATTCACAGCCATGGGGATCGTCATGAATCCCTCTAGCGCTGGCATATCCTTCACCGCCGGCCCCACATGGCCCGCGAGCATTTCCGCCGCTTTGTGCGCTTCCGCGTAGTCTCCTATCATGGCCGAGCACATGGCGATGAAATGCAGATTGTGGCTGTAGTACATCATCGGGTAAATGCCCTGCGCACCGCTGCTCTTGAGGTACGCTCGATCGGCCGCCGCCGCTTCTTGGTTGGTTTTCACCGCCGCCGCATAATCTCCCGTGCGAATGTAAACGTGCGCCGGCATATGCACGATGTGTCCCGCAGCCGGCGCCTGCGCAGCCAGGCGGCTCGCCGCTGCCAACGCCCGTTCCGGAGAGTTCGATGCTTCGACGGCGTGAATGTAGTAATGGAGCGCTCCCAGGTGGTCGGGATCGCGCTTGATGACCGACTCCAGCGTGGCGACAATCTCCTCCGTGCCCTCCTGGGGCGTCCCGTCTTGATGCCACAGTCCCCACGGATGCAGGTTCATTCCCGACTCCGCAAATAACGTCGCCGCGTCGAGATCGTCGGGATAGTTCTTGACCACTTCCCGCATCGCATCGCGATAATCTTCCGCAGCCTTCCGCAAGTCAGACTTCGGGTCCGCCGGAAAGCGTTTCGCCATCGCCAAAATGTAGCCGCGTTCAGCGTCCGAGGCATTGCCACTCAGGTCCACCGCCTTCTGGATCGCCTCGTGCGCCCGCTTGAAGCGGTCTGCGCTCGCCGGATCGTTGTAGTTCGGGCCCACCGCTTCCGCAATCCCCCAGTAAGCCATCGCCAGCTTGGGATCCAGTTCCGCCGCTTTCTGAAATGAGCGCGCCGCCTCGTCGTGGTTGAACGCGTAAATCAGGCGCAGTCCCTGATTGAAGAACTCCTGCGCGCTTCGGTTCCTGGTCGAAACCGGATGATGCAAGTCGCCCAGGCCCGTCATCATCGTGACCGACCTCGCCGCTCCCATGGCATGATCCTGAGCGGCAGCCATGATTGTGAGACTAAGAACGATCGCGAGGGCGACAGGTTTCAAACTAGTCGTCAGCAGTTTCATACAGACCTCCTGAAGATGTACCCCGGACATCAATTGTGATTAAAAGGGCGCCCCAAAACTTTGCGCGCAAGCATAGTGCAGATTTGGTTCCGGAAGCAACCACCTGCTAACCTCAGCCTGCTAACCTCGGCACGTGGGAGCGGGGCCTGCGCTAAACTCAAAGCAGAGCTAGCCGACGCATGTACAAAGCCACGATTCTTTTCAATCCCAACTCTGGCCGCCCACGGCGCGACCGGGAACTGAACCATGCCATCGGCATTCTCCAATCGGGCGGCGTCCGCACCGAACTTACAGTTTGCCGCTCCAGCCAGGAAGCGACCGACAACGCCCGCTGCGCTGTGGCCGCCGGCAGTGACACTGTCGTTGCCTGTGGGGGCGATGGCACCATCCACGATGTGATTCAAGGATTAGCCGGCACACCGGTCGCGCTCGCCATTCTCCCCTTCGGCACCGCCAACGCTCTCGCCCACGACCTCGGAATCCCCCTCCGTCCTAGCGCCGCAGCTCAAGTTGCCATCGCGGGCAGAGTCCGCCGTATCCCTCTCGGCCGAATTGAGTACGAGGATTTCAACGGCAAAGCTGCCGCGCGCTACTTCACCGTCGCTGCCGGAATTGGCGTGGACGCGCACCTCTTCTACAAACTGACGGCGGAACTCAAGAATCGCTCGGGCATGACCGCCTACTACCTCAAAGCCTGGCAGTTGTGGGCGACTCATCGCATGCGCCGATTTGAAGTCGAGTATTCCAACGGGAGCGGGCCGCGCCAGCACGCCTTGCTGACTGAACTTTTGGCGGTAAGAATCCGCTTTTTCGGAAACATACTGCGCGAACTGGTTCCCGGAGCTTCGCTCGACTGCGGCGATCTGCGAGCCGTCATGTGTCGCACCGCCAGCCGCAACGCTTATCTGCAATATGTAGCCGGAGCGCTGCTCGGCCGCCAATGGAATATCAACGGCATCGATCTGGTCAGCTGCTCGGAGGTCGTCTGTCGGTTGCCAGAGAAAAGCGACGGACATAAAGAAGAGCGTGTCTACGTGGAGGCCGACGGCGAACTACTCGGCCGCTTGCCCGCCCGCATGACGATGCAGCCCGACGCCCTGTCCCTGGTGGTACCCGCTTGACCGAGTCGTAGAGACGGGGCTTGGCCGTCTCGGCAGTGCACTACACTCTTGATCTGGAGAACCCTTGGAACCCGTCGCTCATTTCTTATTCGGTGCCGCCATGGGACGCGCCGGACTCAACCGCAAGACCGCGCTGGCAACCGCCACGTTAACCCTGGCCGCCGAAGCCCCCGACCTCGACGTCCTCAGCCGCTTTGGCGGCTCTGCGTTCGGCTTGAACCATCACCGCGGCTTCACTCATTCGTTCCTGGGCGTTCCGCTGGTGGCCGCCGTGGTCGTGGGATTCATCTATCTCCTTTGGCGCCTGCATGGCCGCAAGACCCGCAATCCCGACCTTCCCCCGCGCTGGGGATTGCTCTTCGCCTATGCCTGCCTTGCCGGCCTCAGCCACATTCTCCTCGACTTCACCAACAACTACGGAGTGCGTCCGTTCTGGCCGTTCTCCGAACGCTGGTATTCCTGGGACATCGTCTTCATCGTCGAGCCCGTCCTCCTGGTCGTTCTCACGCTGGGCCTGATTCTCCCCGCATTGTTTTCGCTCATCAACGAAGAGATCGGCGCCCGGGACAAAGGCCCGCGCGCCAAGCCAACTGGAAGACTAGCCGCGACTCTCGCTCTGCTCGCTGTGCTCGTATACTGGGGACTATGCGACTACGAGCATCGCCGCGCCGTAGCCGCGCTCGAGTCGCGCAATTATCAGGCAGCCGATCCATTCCGCGTTTCCGCCTATCCCTACATGACGAATCCGTTCCGCTGGTATGGAGTCGCCGAAACCGCCAACTTCTTCGCCACGATGGACGTCGATTCGCTGAACTTCGATTCGATGTCTCCCGAAGTCGATCCCGAAGGCCAAATGCAGATTCGCTATAAGCCCGAAGAAACGCGGGTCACTCTGGCTGCCAAGAAAACCTACCTCGGACGCGTGTACCTGAGTTGGGCCCAATATCCCATAACAGAAATCGAACTGCTTGAGAGCGATCCGGTCACCGCGAACGTCCCGATCGGCAACGCCCGCGCCGCCTACGCAGTCCGCTTCCGCGATCTCCGCTACGACTATCCCGGATCGAACGCGCGTGCCATGCTCAGCGCGATGGTGCTGCTGACTCGCGATCTGCAAGTAGTGGATGAACGCTTCGGAATCAGGGGCACAAGTACGAAAACCCGGTGATGGACACAGGCTGCGCAAAGACTTGAGCTTCGGATCAGGGGATCGCTTTAGCTATGCCGAAAGTTTTCCGTAATCAGCCGCCCTTCAGGGCTGGGCATCGATATTTGGCACGTTGCGAATTGGCTCGATCGTATTCGTACAACGTCCACAGGAGACTGACCCCACCGCCTACCATTCACCTGTCCCTTGACCGGCGGCATCTACTCGCGCAACAATCCTAATGGGCTTCTGACGAGGTGATTATGCTGGCTTACGTATTTGTACTCTTCGCAGTCGCGGTGCGGTTCATGCCGCATCCTCTGGCTTTCACTCCGGTAGCGGCGGCGCTGCTCTATTTTGGCGCGCGCGGTCCACGGCGACAGCTATGGGTGCCCTTGGCGCTGCTGGCCGCATCCGACGTCATCCTCACCAAATTCGTGTACTCCTATCAATTCTCCTGGGACCATTTCGTGACCTGGGCGTGGTATGCGGCGATCTTGTGGCTCGGCAGCCAACTGCGCGAAAACACTAGCTGGCTGCGGGTCGGCGGAGCCGCGCTGGCCAGTTCTGTCTCTTTCTTCGTGGTCAGTAATTTCGCCGTCTGGGCATGCTGGAACATGTATCCCAGGACTCTGTCCGGTCTGATGACCTGCTACGCCGCCGGCCTGCCGTTCTTCCGCCGTGGAATCGCCGGCGACATGCTCTTCACCGCAGTCATGTTCGGATTGCCCGCAATTGCCGCCGTGGTAGCCCGCTCCATTCAGAAGCCCCACGGAGCCGCAGCCGCTTAGTTCGTGGAGGGACGGGCGTCTCGCCCGTCCAGCCGGGCGGGGACGCCCGGCTCTCCATGAGCAAATTCGATTCCGACAATCGCCTAGCCGATCAATCGAGTCTCTTTCGAGGGCAGCGCGGAATCCTTCCCCACTGCTCTCTTATTTTTCGCAAGCTGACGCTTCACCCGCCGCCAGATGAGCCACCCCACCACCAGCACTCCCACCCCCACCAGAATCCAGACGAAGTGGTGAGCGAAAAGGTTCCCCGTTAGCGTCACAATCCCTGGACCGAACCAGATCGTCAGCAGCGCCTCAATCAGAAAGCGCACGAACCGTCCCAAAAAAATCGCCAGCAGAAAATGCGCGAAGTCCATCTCAAACGCCGCCGCCGCCAGCACCACAATCTTGAACGGCGTGGGCGGCGGCAACATCGCCGGAAACATCAGCGCCCAGAATTCATGGTGATCGAAGGATTCGTGAATCTTCTCGAACTGCTCCGCTGAAATTCGCTTGCGCAGCAGCACCTCGCCGCCCGCAAACCCGATGACGTAGAGAACGATGCTTCCGAGCGCCGACCCAGCCGAGGCCAGCAGCACATACAGCAGGAAGCGCGAGCGATCGTGGTAAACGTAACCCACGAAAATCGGATCCAGCGGCAAGCCCATGAACGAGCCATCCACCGCCGCAAGCGCAAGCATCCCCCATGGCCCGAGAGGCGCAAGAATGTGCTTGATCCACTCGCCGTAAGCGTGGAGAAAATGTTTGATCTTGTTCAACTAGGTAAGTTTACGCGAGAAGGTGGAGAGCCGGGCGTCCTCGCCCGGCCAATTCACAGTTGGACGGGCGAGACGCCCGTCGCTCCACCGAATCAGTGTCCCGTCTTTCCTGCAATCAACTCCAGCGCATGCGGCAGCAAATCCATCACCGACTCCAGCGACTCGACCGCTCCCGCCGGACTGCCCGGCAGATTCAGGATCAAGCTTGTTCCCCGGACACCGCATACCGCGCGGCTTAGCGCAGCGAAACGCGTCTTGCGCACTCCTTGGAATCGCATCTGCTCCGCGATGCCTTCCACCAGTCGATCGCACACCGCGCTTGTAGCTTCCGGCGTCACGTCGCGCGGAGCGATTCCCGTCCCGCCCGTGGTCACTACCAGTCGAGCCGACCGGCACAACTCAATCAGTTTTTCCTGGATCGCGGCGCGCTCGTCGGCCACCACGCTGCGCGCCACCACCTGAAAATTGCGTCGCTCAAGCGCTTCCGCCACGGCCGGACCGGAGAGATCTTTCTTCCCACCGCGCTTTTCGCCGCGCGAACACGAATCGCTAACTGTCAAGACCGCCGCCCGCGTGGCATTAAGTTGGGAGGCAGCAAGTATCGAGGCATCAGGTGTCGAGGAGGACATCTTCACCTTCAGCCGCCGCGTCGCGCTGCGCCTCGTCCAGCAGCCGCAACCCTTCCATCAGCAGGCCCTGCGTATTCAGCGTCGTCGTTTCCTGCGCCGACTTTCCCTTGAAATCAATCTGGAAGTTTCCTTCCGTCCAGCGCAGCACTTTGAAAACCGCCTCGTCTCCTGTAATCGGGCCATAAACGGCGTGCTTGGCCTGCCCCTGCACGAAATAGATCTCGCACTTTTCGTTATTATTGCCACTGGTCATGGTGAGCAGGCAACTCTTGCGCCCCATCTCCAGCGATTGCACCAGGTCAATCACGTTCATCTGCGACAGGCTGCCTCGCAGCACGCCATCGGTGGACGCTGCCTTGCTCAGCTTCTCCAGCGCGATCCGGTCCACCACGCGTTTGATTTTGTGCGTAGCATCTTTCAGGAAGAACGGTTTTTCCAGATAGTCTTCGATCGGATCCTGCATCGACAATCGTTCGCTGATGTCGGCTTTGCTGGCCATCAGGATCACCGCGATGCTCGCGGTTGCCGGCCTGCTCTTCAGTTTTTCCAGCAACTTCCGCCCGTCCATGCCCGGCATGCGGTAGTCGCTGATCAGCAGATCCGGCAGATCGTCGACCGCCTTCAACAAGGCATCAGCGGCATCGGTCGCGACCGTGACCTCGCCCATCGCTGAGAGCGCCTGCTGAAGCATTCCCAGCACCATCGGGTTGTCGTCCACCAGCAGGATCTTGACGTTGCTCGCCATATGAAAGATGAATAGATAAATCGAAAACTATTTCCGCTTCGAGCTTCTCCGGTAGTCTCCGCTCTTGCCGCCCGACTTCCGCTGCAGCACCACTTCCCGGATTTCGATGCCCTTGTCGAGCGCCTTGCACATGTCGTATACGGTCAGCGCCGCCACGCTGGCCGCGACCAGCGCTTCCATCTCGACGCCCGTCTCCGCCATAGTCTTTACTTTTGTGGCAATAGAAACGCCATTCTCGCACACGCGCAGGGTCACAGCAATGTGCGACAACGCCACCGGATGGCACATCGGAATCAACTCCGCCGTCCGCTTCGCCGCCATGATTCCCGCCGTCCGCGCCACTTCCAGCGGATCGCCCTTCGGATTCTCCGGCAGCGCCCGCAACACCTCCGGCTTCATCCGAACGAAGGCACTCGCCTCCGCTTCTCGCGCGGTTCGCGCCTTGGACGACACGTCCACCATCTGGGCCTGACCCTGCCCGTCGTAGTGGGAAAGCTGGGAAGATTTCTTCGCCACCATCACAGGTTATAGTATCCGCCGAGCTTAGCGCGGGTAGATTCTGAGTTGGGGGCCGAGCTGCGCTCGGCTGGACGGCCGAGGGCGGCCGTCCCTACGCGAGAAATCTCACTCCGCTATCGCATCAACAACGACACCCATTCTCCCGCGCCGATCCGTTCGCGGTCCGGAGGGACCACAACATAGCAGTTCGCCCGAGCCAGCGCAGCGATGTCGCCCGACCCCTGCCACCGCGCTAGCTCCACCTCCGCATTCTCAAACTCTCCCGAAAGCACCGCCGGAAGAAATCTCTTCAAGCCGGTCTTCGTCCGTATCTCCGATTTCAGCCGCGCCCGCAGAAAGACCAACCGCTGCGGCGTCATCCCCGCCAGCGCTTCGATCATCGGCCGAGCGAACAGTTCGAAAGTCACCATGGTAGAAACCGGATTCCCCGGCAGTCCAAAAAAGTATTTCTTCACCGAGCTGTTTTTAACCGTGCTGCCACAAGACCCAAACACCACCGGCCTTCCCGGCTGAATCTCCGCTCCCGTAAAGTAAAACTCCGCCTTCAACTCCCCGAGAACCTGCTCCACCAAATCGTACTTCCCCATGGAGACGCCGCCCGTCATCAACAGCAGATCGCAATCCAATCCTTCTTCAATCAAAGATCTCAGCCGCCCGCGTTCATCCGGAGCAATCGCCAGCCGCACCGCCTCCCCGCCCGCATTCTGAACCTGTGCCGCCAGCGAATACGAATTCGAATTCCGTATCTGCGCCGGCCCCGGGGTCGGGTCAAGCTCCACCACTTCGTCGCCTGTCGAAAGCACCGCTACGCGCGGCTTCCGGAAAACCTGCACCCGGCTCTTGCCTACCGACGCCGCAATCGCAATCCCGGCGTGGTCCAGCCGCCGTCCTTGATCCAGCAGCAATTGCCCCGCGCGCGCTTCCGCCCCACGCGGAACAAAGTTTTCGCCCCGGGTCACGCTGCACCGCACGTCCACCGATTTTGCAATCAACGAAGTGTGTTCCACCATCACCACCGCGTCCGCCCCGGCCGGCAGCGGAGCCCCCGTCATGATCCCCACCGCCTGCCCGCGTTCGACCGAGCACACTCCCGGCTCCGGCCACTCCCCGGCCTTCACCTCGCCAACCACTTCGAGTCGCGCGGGAACCTCGGCTAGATCCGCCGCCCGCACTGCGTATCCGTCGCGAGTAGCCCGAGCAAAAGGAGGAAAGTCGCGGTCCGCCACAATCCCCTCCGCCAGCACGTGCCCCAAACCCGCCAGCAGATCCACCGTCTCCACCTCTCCCGAACACACGCCAACTGCATGCTGCTCAACCAGGTGTCGAGCCACTTCGAAACTCACCACGCGAGCCGAAGTCACTGAAGATGAAGCTGACATGGCAAGAATCATACGCCGTCCGATTTTGCTCTGGCGTTTGCAAGTATGGAGCGAAGGGCGTCTCGCGAAGCCTGCGGGGAGTGAAGTCGAAGGGTCCAGTGGTTTGACGGCCGGGCGGGGACGCCCGGCGCTCCATCGGCGAAGAGTGTAAGAAATGTATTTTCTGGGAACTGACAGCTGACTGCCGACTTACCTCGCAAGTTCCTGCCCCAGCACCGTCGCATTGCTGGCGAAGCAGAGGCCGGTTTCCAGATCCACCAGGCCCGAGCGGACAAGTTTCGCGATCTCGCCATCGAAGTGCTGCATGCCTTCATTTTCGCTGCCCTTGATCACGTCCAGCAGTGTGCGGCCCGGCCGCTCGCCTTGTTCGACGCAATCGCGAGTGCGCGAGTTGGATTTCAAGATTTCAACTACAGGGACGCGGTCACCGCCATCGCTGCGCGGGATCAGCCTCTGCGCAATGATGTAGCGGAAGGTTTTGGCGAGACGTTCTCGAACCGATTGCTGTTCGCTGGCAGGGAACGTAGTGACGATGCGCTCCACCGTCTTCGAGGTATCGACGGTATGCATGCTGGAAAGAACGAGGTGTCCGTTTTCGGCGGCATCGAGAAGAATCTCGAGCGTCTCCCGGTCGCGGATTTCGCCGACCATAATGACGCGCGGCGCCTGGCGCAGCGCCGCCCGCAACGCCATCGTGAAATTTGGCGCATCGCTGTGCAACTCGCGCTGGTGCACCGTCGATTTCTTGTGCTTGTGCAGAAACTCAATCGGATCTTCAACCGTCAGAACGTGATAGCAATATTGGCTGTTGATGCGGTCAATCAAAGCGGCCAGCGTCGAAGACTTGCCCGATCCAGTTCCGCCCGTCACCAGGATGATGCCGTTGCGGACCTTGGCAGCCTCTTCCAATTGCGCCGGCAGATGAAGCGAATTGAAAGTCGGAATGACGGTGGGGATGACGCGCATGACAATCGCGCAACTTCCGCGCTGGATGAAGACGTTGACGCGGAAGCGCGCCATTCCGGGTAGTCCGTAGGAAACGTCGCAGGAACCTTGCTCGCGAAGCGTATTGATGGCCTGCTTATTGGCGCCGATCAGATCGGCTGCGATGCGGCGCGTGTCATCCGCCGAAAGTGTGCCGCTGCCGGAGATTTCGACCGCCGTGAGTTGTCCGTGAATCTCGACCTGGGGCGGTCGCCCCGGTGAAAAAATCAGATCGCTAACCTTGTCAGACGCGCGCAGCATGCCGGCGAGCAGAACCGGCGTCGGGATCGAACCCGTTCCGCTGATGCCCTCGAAGGCAATTGCAATCGGGGAATTCCCCGGAGCAGCCATTCCATACACTCCCAGTTATCAGCCTTGACGCCACAGGGGAGAAACGTTGGCGAGGAACCTATGCAATGAATGTATCGCGGATGTGCGGAAGAGCGAAGGACAAGTAGGTCATAGACCTCGGTAACTGAAGACAAATAAGAAGAAGAGCGGCTTCTAAGGACCGCTCTCCACGCCCTTTCCGCGTAGACCGGAGACCAAATTTGGCGCCGTTTAAGCTACTACTTCGCCGGTTTCTTCTTGGTTCCGAAGCCGGTTTCGATGGTCGCGCCGATGCTAGCCAGCATGTCTTTCGCCGGCTGAGCGAGCGGACCATTGGGTTGGAGCTCAAGATATTTTCGGAAGGCCTCGGCTGTACCTTCGGGCGCAACCATCTTGTTGTCCTTCAACGTAGCTTTGCCGATCAAGTTCACGCCCTTCCAGTAGTAAGCCTCGGCTTTGGTCGGATCGGCCGCAATCACTTTGTCGAATGCTGCAATGGCGTCATCCACCTTGCCCGCATTGGTCAAGACAGCACCCTCGTTGAACAGGTAGGTAGCGGCGTGCGTCGGATCCAGTTGCGCCGCCTTGGTGTAGTTGGTCACGGCATCATCGACCTTATTGGACTTCGAATAAACTTCGGCAAGGTTGTTGTAGTAGGCGGCCATTTTCACATTGTTGTCGGGATCTTTCTGTGCCACGTCAGAGGCGCTGCGCAGGTCAATTGCCTTCTGGTAACTGGTTGCGGCCATCTCGTAGCGCTTCTGTTTTTCGGCGGGATCGGTTTGCTTGGGTGCCGACATGCGATAGGCGTCGCCGAGTTTGAACCAGATCAGATCGCGGGTGCTGTCGATCTGGTTGGCTTCAGTCAGGGTGGCGATTGCAGTCTCGAAGTCGCCGGCATCAGACGCCGCCTTGGCGGCATTGAGTTTTTCGTTGAGCGTGCCGACAGTTTTCTTTTCGTTCTCGGCTTTAGCGACCTGCTCCGCCCTTGCCTTCGCTTGTTCAGGGGTCAATCCCTGGCCCTGGGCTGCGCTCGTCTGTTCCTTCTTCAGGTCGAAGTTCAGCACCGCCTCGTCCAGAGTCACCGAAACGCCGTTGAAGTGAAAGAGTTCCTTGCCGTCCTTGCTGAGCTTGACGTTGTACTTGCCGGGGACGATGCCGAGCGAGAAGTACTCACCCTTGTTGTTGGTTTTGATGACGTACTTGTGGCCGGATTCGGTTGCAGTCCACTCTACTTCGGCCTGGGCGATTGGTTTTCCTTCAAGGTCTTTACAAGTTCCCTTCACGCTGCCCATGGTTTGCGCGAACGCAAGTGGAGCGGACAGCCCCACGACGAGCACGAGCAGCAGGGGAAGGATGAAATATTTCCTCATGATTGGCCTCCCGGCATTGAATCTGAATTTACTGAACTCGGGCGGCGGCTTCCGCGTACGCAATCGGATCGTCCGCGCCCGCTTCGTGAAACGCGCGCCGGCGGAGCACACAGCTGTCGCAGACACCGCAGGCGCGATCTTCGCGCTGATAGCATGACCACGTTAAATCGAACGGGGCACCCAGTTCAAGGCCAAGCGTCACAATCTCGTGTTTACGCATCGCAATCAGCGGTGTCATTACCCGGATGGTCCCTTGTTTAGTGCCCGCTTTCACGACTTCATTGAACGCCCGATAATACTCCGGCCGGCAATCGGGATAGCCGGAACTGTCAGGCTCAACCGCTCCGATGTAAACTTTCTCGGCTCCCAGCACTTCCGCCCAACTGACGGCGACGGCGAGAAAATGTGCGTTGCGGAAAGGGACATAGGTAACCGGAACGCCGACGGGCACGCCGACGCCGACGCCGTGCGCTTCGGGAACCGCTATGCTCGGATCGGTGAGGGCGGATCCACCGATGGCGCGCAGAGCTTCATTGCGCACGAGCAGCCGGTCGCGAATTTCGAGCCGGTCGCAGATGTTTTCGAAGGAGCGCCGCTCGCGGTGTTCGGTGCGCTGCCCGTAGCTGACGTGGACGGCAGCGGCCTGGTGGTCGCGTGCCGCGAGCGCCGCACACACGCAGGAATCCATGCCGCCGCTTAGCAGGACCACGGCGCGGCTCCGGTTGCTGATTGAGATCGATACCATGACCGGTCGCGAAGCTCTGCAATCGCTTCCTTCTGATTTTATGCCAGTTGACGACGTTTGACGGCACGGAAGAGTCTGTGTGCGGCCCTGGGCCGTCCTCCAGTGCCTTTCTTTCCCACTTGTTACTGATTTGATTCTTAACCAAGCAGGGTCAGTCGCTCTTCGGCTGTGCCACCATGGTTCCGAGCCGCTATTCGTAGCGCAGGCTTTCGACGGGATCGAGTTGGGCGGCGCGAATCGCGGGAAGCGTGCCGAATAGAATGCCGACCAGCGAGCAGACGACGATGGCGATGATGGCGGAGAGACCGGAAACGGGGATGCGATAGGCGGTGAGGAAGCGGACGGAGTAGGGGATGGCGAGTCCGATGATGATGCCGAGGACGCCGCCGCTGAGGGAGATAAGGATGGCCTCGGAGAGAAACTGGAGGCGAATCTCGCGTTTGGTGGCGCCGACCGCTTTGCGGATGCCGATCTCGCGAGTGCGGGCGCTCACCGTGGCCAGCATGATGTTCATGATGCCGATGCCGCTGACCAGTAACACCACCGCCGCAATCAACGACAGCACCGTCGTCAGAATGTTCGCCGTCTTGTTCGCCAAGTTCACCAGTTGCGTCAGGTTCTCCACGTTGTAGACCGACTCCGGCCGGTGCCGCGACTGCAGGACCCGCTTGATTTGAGCCGTCGCTGTCGTCACTTCGTCCGAACTCGCCACCGTAAAATAAATCTGCCGGACAGCATTGGATGGCAGAAAAAAACGGCTCACCGAATACGGGATCGCCATCGTGTTCTCCTCCACTTCAGACTGCCCAAACGTCTCCACCCGCTCCTTGAACACCCCGATCACCGTAAAGGGCAGACCGTTCAGCTTGATCACCTGGCTCACCGCGCTCTCTGGCGTCAAGAACAGCTTCACCGCCAGCTTCTCCGTAATCACGCCGACCTTGTTGCGCCTCTGCGAGTCCTCCGTGTCAAAGAACCGGCCCGCCAGCAACACCAGGTTCCGCACCTGACGGTATTCCGGGAATACGCCAAGGACCAGGATGTCCTGCTCTTTACCGTTGCCCAGGCTAATGCGGTCATTGAGCGACACAAACGGCGATGCGGCCACCACCGACGGCACCTGCTCGCGCACCGCGGTAAGGTCATCCACGGTCAATTCATCGAGCGCCACCGCCGTGATGCGCTGTCCTGCGCCGGAATAACTGGCATAAATCAGGTTGGCGCCAATGCCCTGAATCTGGCCCAGGATGTATTGTTTCCCCGTAAGCCCAATCGTGACCACCAGAACCAGCGAGGCTGTCCCGATCATCATGCCCAGCGCGGTCAGCAGAAACCGCACCTTGTTGGTGAGGAAGGTGTCGTAGGCGAAGCGCAGACTCTCGCTAATCAGCAGCTCAGGCTTGCGCGGCCCTTTATCCAGCGCGGAGTTGGTCACATCTACAAGTGTAGAGTCCAGAACCTTCACCAATTCTTATTCTTAAGATGCTAAAACGCCCGCTCCAGCTGCGGGCTGCCTACGCCCTCCGAATCGCCCGGTCACGAAATACGCTGCCAGCACCACAATCAGCGGATCTACCGGCCTGAAGTAGTAAGTCTCCGGATGCGAAAAATAATAAGCCAGCGGAAAGAACACAAACACGATGGCAAATCGCACCCCCAGGCCCGCATCCGCCCGCAGCGTGTTTGCCCGATACACGTTTGTCCGATACAGCCGGCGCAGCCCCGCCAGCGCCAGCACCGTCATCGTCGTACTCAGAAAAATATTGGGCACATCCAGCGGCTCTTCCGCAAGGTAGGCGCGATCAAAACTCCAGAACCCCGTCCAGGTGTATATTATCCGCCGCACCACCCGGTAGACGTACTGAGCCGGATGACTGCGGATGTACTGCTTCGCTTGCTGCGCCTTGCGCGCCATATACGCGGGTTCGCCCAGCCGCGCATATTCCGCCAGTTCCGCGTCGCTGTGGTTTGGATGCAGGCTGCGGTTCACCCAATGCAGCGAGTCGGCGCTGTTGCCAATGTACAGCTCCAACCCAAATCCGCTGCGTATGGGAATGAACTGGTGGAAGGTCCGGTAGTTGCGCACGAACCACGGCGCCATCACAGTTACTGCCCCGAGCGCTGCCACCGTCATCGGCAGCACCCAGCTCTGCCGCTTCCGCAAGCGCCGCCAGCACGTCCACAAACCAAGCAGTGGAACGACGGAAAGCACCACCGGCTCCGTCAACGCCGCCGCGCCGCCCAGCGCGCCAAAGGCCAGCCAATCCCGCGCCCTACCGGAATCCTCCAGCGCCAGCGCCCACAGGAAGAGCACGGCCAGCAGCAGCGTCACCAGACTCGTCGACCAAGCCCAGTCCGCGCCGTAGTAAATCCCATACGGAGAAAACGCCCAGCCCCATCCCGCCCACTTCGCCGCACGTAAGTTAAAGCACCGGCGCGCCAGGAGAAACACAGGAATGCACGTGAGCGCAGAGAACACGCTGTTTATCGCCAGCGCCGCCACGATGGACGCCGGCGTGTACGTCCCGAACAGCCGGAACACTCCTGCCAGCACATACGCATACACAGGGGACACCACCGCCGTCGGCCCCGTGTCCGCAAACACATTTCCGAACCCGTGCCCCGCGACCAGCGAACGCGCGACCCGACCGAACGCCCAATGCTCCAGCACAAACGGATCCAGCCAGTCGCGATAGAGAAACGGAATGACCGCCAGCCGCACCGCCAGCGCCGCAGCCACCATCGGCCCATAAGCGCGCACTTCGCCTTTTTCCGCTTCCCGCGTTTCGCTCACTCCCCTGCCTGAATTCCACCCCACGGTCATTCCACCCGGCAAACCACCACCTGCGAGTTCCGGTAGGGACACGACAATCCGTCCACCCCCGGCACTTGCAGAACGACCCAGTCCACTCCGAACTCCCTTTGCAAACGCAAGAAGTCCCGGCGTTGAAAATCGCGCCACCCACGTTGTGCTTCCACTTCCCGCTGCCAGCGCGGCGCGAGCCTCGGCACTCGCGCTACCATGCCCGCGTCCTTCACCGCGTCCGCCAACACGCTGCGCTCCGCCAGGGCGCGAAAACCATGGTAGTCCTCGCCCGGCAATTCCATGTAGTGCGGATCAAGCGCGAACTGGCTATCCACGGGCGTGTTTCGGCTGATCCAGCGGAATGCCTCCACCCACTTATTGCGCGACGCTTCATTGCGCAACAGCAGGCCCGGCAACTCCAGATGCGGGGTTTCCGGATACATCTGCCGCTGCGCATAAAACATTCCGACGCTGAGCGGGACAAACAGCAGCAGCCAGCGGAGCGCATGTTTCTTTAACACGTACTGCCCCAGCAATCCCCCTGATAGCAGCACAAACAGCAGATACACAAGATGTAGAAAGCGCATTGGCTCCAGCGGTCGAAGACGCTCCAGCCGGGCAGGCAGCAACATAACCAGCGCCACCGCTAACTGGAAAACGCCAAAGTACACCAGTCGCTCGGCCACCAGCGCCAGAACAGCCTCGGTCCGGCGCTGCGCCAGCACCCGAAACCACCACAGCAGCGCCAGCGGCGCGACCACCCCCAGCCATTCATACCAATGCCAGCGCAGCACAAAGTAAAACGGCCGTGTGGCCGCCGCCCTCCGCCACGCATCCGAGGCAGGCTCGAAAATCCATCCCAACGGCAACAGCAGCGCTGCCAACAGCGCCGTGCGCCGCTGGTCTACTTTCGTTTTCGTGCGCTCCGTCTTCGTGCGCCGCGCCGGCTTCCACATCAGAAACAAGCAATACGACGCGCCGAACGCCGCCATGATGGCATGCACGGAGAATGCCGCCGCCAGCAGCGCGCCCGCCAGCATCCGCCGCCCGCCGAGCACGGCGACGATCGCACCCAAAATCAGCGCCGTGGCCAACGCCCGCGGGTGCAGGTACTGGTCCGTCAAACTCAGCCCTGTGCCCGAGACCGGCAGGCTCAGCAGGACCGCGACCAGCGTCACCGCCGCCCACTGCGCGTGTGCTTCCGCGAAACACCGCCGGCTGATTCGCCAGCACCCCCATAAAATCAGAGAAGTTACGCCCCACTGCCAAAACAAAATTCCCCATTCCAGGGGCACGTCAGTCGATCGCAGGGAAAACGCGATCAGCTTGTCAAATACTGTCGCCTGAAACTGCACTCGGAAAAAGTCTGCGTCGTGGGGGAACAAGGACGGGTTCAGGTTGTGCTTTATCGCGGCCAGGTAGAAGGCATCATCCTCCAGCCCCGGATGATATCCCTGCACCAGCATGGCAAACGCTGCCAGCAGCAGCGGTAAGGCCACCCAGCGCAAACTTTGCCATGAGCTCTGCCACGAAGTCCCCGTGCGCGATGCGAGTTGGTTTGGCAACGTTAGCCGCCGGACCGGCCGTCGGTAATCGTTCCATCGGTAATCGTTCTCTCGGTAGCTTTCGGACTGTAATACCTGGCGTCGGGACCCGGCTCCAGGCAGCGGCCTTTGCGATTGAAAATCCGGAATTGTCCCAACCCGATTTTCTGCAAGCGGAACTGCACCGACGTCAGCAGTACGCCCAGCCCATACTTCACGCTACGCCGGAAATTAATCGAAGAAGCTTCCGGAAAATATTTCGTCGGGCAGGAAACTTCGCCCATCCGGAACCCGAACATCACGCACTGCGCCAGCATCTGATTGTCAAAGACAAAATCGTCCGAGTTCTCCAGCAGCGGAAGATCCTTGAGCACGGTGCGGCTGAACGCCCGGTATCCGGTGTGATATTCCGACAACTTCGCGCCCAAAAGAGTGTTTTCGAAAAGCGTGAGGAAGCGGTTGGCAATGTACTTCCACCCCGGCATGCCACCCTGGCGCGCCTGCCCTCCCAGAATTCGCGAGCCCAGCACCACGTCATAAACATCGTAAGCAATCATGCTCGCCATGGCGGTTACGAGCAGCGGCGTGTACTGATAATCGGGATGAACCATGATGACTACGTCGGCGCCGGCGGCCAGAGCTTCGCGGTAGCAGGTCTGCTGATTGCGGCCATAGCCGTAGTTGCGGTTGTGCACGAAGGACTGCAGGCCGAGCTGGTGAGCGATCTCGACGGTGCGATCGAAACTGTGGTCGTCGACTAGAATGCGAATATCGACCAGGTCGGGCAATTCCCGTACCGTCGCTTCCAGCGTCTTTTCCGCATTGTAAGCGGGAAGCACGACGGCAATTCGCTTGCCGTTGATCATGCAGTGTTTTCCTCGACGGACTAGCCTGAATCATAACCGGAAACGCAGACTTCTGCAGGCGCAGCCAGCTTGTGTGGGGACCGGCGCCCTCGCCCGTCCAAGCCGAGCGCAAGTCGGCAGCTGTCTGGGGCAACAACAGCTCTTGAAGTATCGGCGAACTATGGGCGAAACTGGAAATATGCCTCCTCGTACTCTGTTTGAGAAAGTCTGGGATTCGCACGTGGTCGCTGCTCCCGAAGGTCAGTCGGCGCTGCTCTATATCGATCTGCACCTGGTGCACGAAGTGACTTCGCCGCAGGCCTTCGACGGGCTGCGCGCGAATGGGCGGCGTCTGCGGCAACCTCTGCGCACGGTGGCTACGGTCGACCACAACATCCCGACCACTCCGCGGGGCTTGCCGATCACCGACCCGATCGCGGCGAAACAGATTGAGGCGCTGCAGAAAAATTGCCGCGAGTTTGGGGTCCCGTTGTTCGATATGGACTCGGCCGAGCAAGGCATTGTGCACATTATCGGCCCGGAACTCGGCATCACGTTGCCAGGGATGACGATTGTCTGCGGCGACAGCCACACCTCGACCCACGGCGCCTTCGGATCGCTGGCGTTCGGCATAGGCACGTCGGAAGTGGAGCACGTGCTGGCAACACAATGTCTGCCGCAGAAAAGGCCGAAGACTATGCAGATCCAAGTCAGCGGAAAGCTGGCCGAAGGCGTGACGGCGAAAGATCTGGCGCTCGGAATCATTGGACGAATCGGCACTGACGGCGCCACCGGACATGTGATCGAGTACGCCGGCGAGGCGGTGCGCGGGTTGTCGATGGAAGCCCGCATGACGCTGTGCAACATGAGCATCGAGGCGGGAGCGCGAGCGGGAGTGATCGCACCCGACGAGACCACGTTCGCGTATGTCAGCGGCCGCCGCTTTGCTCCGAAAGGAAAAGATTGGGAAGACGCGATGGCGTACTGGCGCACGCTGGCCAGCGATCCGGGAGCGCAATTCGATCGGGTGATTGAGATTGACGCGGCAGCGCTCGCGCCCTTCGTGACCTGGGGAACGAATCCAGGAATGGTAGTCGCTGTGAACGCGCGAGTCCCCGAGCTAAAGAGCTTTGCGCAAGAGGCCGACCGGCGCGCCGCCGAACAAGCGCTCGCCTACATGGGCCTCAGTCCCGGAACGCCGATCGAAGCCATTGCTGTGGATCGCGTGTTCATCGGATCGTGCACCAATTCGCGCATCGAGGACCTGCGCGCGGCGGCGCGAGTGGCGAAGGGGCAGCACGTGAATCCGAAGGTTCGGGCAATGGTGGTGCCGGGCTCGCAGGCGATCAAGCGCGCGGCGGAACAGGAAGGATTGCACCGTATTTTTCTGGATGCCGGATTTGAATGGCGCGAGTCGGGATGCTCGATGTGTCTGGGCATGAATCCCGACATCCTGCAGCCGGGAGAGCGCTGCGCTTCGACCAGCAATCGGAATTTTGAAGGACGACAAGGGCGCGGAGGACGCACGCATTTGGTCAGTCCCATGATGGCGGCGGCGGCCGCGATCGCCGGACATTTCACCGACATAAGGAATTGGCGATTTCAGTGATCTTGGCGGTGGAGCGACGGGCGTCTCGCCCGTCGGCTTGCGCCCTCAGCGGCATCGAGGCCGGGCGGGGACGCCCGGCGCTCCATTGGCTCGGCTGGCAGAAAGGTTTAAATCATGCAACCGTTTCGCAAGCACACCGGCGTCGTTGCCCCGATCGACAAGGTGAATGTGGACACCGATCAGATCATCCCCAAGCAGTTTCTGAAACGCACTGAGCGCACGGGATTCGGCGAATTCCTGTTCTATGACTGGCGCTTCTCGGGAGACGGAAAAGAGCGCGGAAAAAAGACCGGCGATTTTGTGCTCGACGCGCCGCGCTATGCGAAGGCCTCGATCCTGGTCGCGGGGAAAAACTTCGGCTGCGGGTCCTCGCGCGAACATGCCGTCTGGGCGCTGGCGGATTATGGCTTTCGGGTGGTGATCGCGTCGTCATTTGCCGACATCTTTGCCAACAACAGCCTGAAGAACGGCCTGTTGACGGTGCGACTCAACGAAGAGCAGGTGGCGGAAATCATGCGCCGTTCGGAAGAGATCGAAAACTACCAACTGACGGTCGATCTCGAAACCCTGCGCGTGGAAGACGGACGGGGATTCGCGGCGACGTTCGCGATGGACGAATTCTCGCGTCATTGTCTGCTGGACGGGTTGGACGATATCGGGCTGACGCTGCAACGTGAAGCGGAGATCGCGGCCTATGAAGCAAAGCATCCGGTGCGCGCGGAGATGAAGGCGATTCTGACGTTGGAGTGACGGGCGCCCAGCCCGTCCCCCATGCAGCCGGGCACCCAATCCTTCTGACGTAAACTCCTCCCAGGTTGTACACTTTTGAGTTTTAATGCTGGCACGGCATTGGGTCACGCCTCATGCTGAATCGGAGTACGTTCGTGAGAAAACTTCTTTTTGTCCTCGCCATCAACCTGTTGGTTCTGCTTTGCGCGGGGCGGGCTCAGACTGCCGCGCCTCAGACCGCTGTGCCGAAGCAACTCACGATTGAACAGATCTTCGCGGAGGGAGGAGTCACGGGACGCGCGCCGGAGACAATCCAGTGGAGTCCGGATGGCGCCAAGGTGTCTTTCGTGCAGCGCGATGACGCTGGCGAGCACGGCGAACTCTGGTATGTGGACGCGGTGACGGGCGAGAAAAAAATACTAGCCAGCGAAACCAAGTTATCCCAGCTTGCCCCTCCCACGAGCAAGATCAAGGACGAGCGCGAGAAAGAACGCGTGACGCGGTATCACGTCGCCGCCTACACGTGGTCGCCCGATTCCAAACACCTGCTCTTCGATTCCCAGGGACAGCTCTGGTATTACAGCCTGGATACGGGAACGGCGGTGCAGCTTACGTCGTCTCCTGACCCGAGCGAAGACCCGAAGTTTTCGCCGGACGGCAAGCGGCTCGCCTACGTGCGCAAGCACAATCTTTATCTGCATCCGGTCTCGGGTCAGGAAGGCGAGCGTCCGCTCACGCGCGACGAAAAAGAGAGAAAGAAGGATAAGGATAACGGCGGGGACAAAGAAAAAGACGACAACATCCTGAACGGCGAAGTGGACTGGGTTTACGCCGAAGAACTGGAGGTCCGCAGCAACTATTTCTGGTCGCCGGAGGGGCGCGAAATCATTTTCCTGCAGATGGATGAGACCCGCGTACCAACCTATCCCATCACCGACTGGTTGCCCACGCATCCCCGGGTCGAGCAGGAAAAATATCCGAAGGCGGGCGATCCGAATCCCAGCGTGCGCCTCGGAGTGGTGGGCAGCAACGGCGGCAAAGTGCGCTGGATCAAACTCACCGATGACGATGACACCTATGTGCCGCGTTTCGGCTGGATCCGCGAAGGCTGGGCTTGGGCCGAGGTCCTGAATCGCAAGCAAGATGTGATGGACCTTTATTTTATCGACGCGAAGTCCGGGAAGTCGCGCAAAGTGCTGACCGAATCGGCTCCGGATGCGTGGGTAAATGTCAACGACGACTTTCGCATACTGAGATCTGGCGACCGCTTTCTGTGGACCAGTTGGCGCGACGGCCACACCCACATTTATCTCTACAGTTTCAATGCGCAGGATCCGCTGGGGGCCGATGCCAAACTCGAACGCCAGCTTGAAAGCGGAGACTACGAAGTGATCGCGATCAGCGGGGTGGATGAAGCCTCGGGCACGGTTTTCTTCACCGCTAATAAAGGAGATCCGCGACAAGAGAAGATTTTTTCTGTGAAGCTCGATGGCTCGGAGATGCAAGTCCTTGCATCGGAAGACGGAAATTATGCCGCCAGTTTCGCCGACGACGGCAAGTATTTCGTGGAAACGTACTCTGCGACGCTGACACCGCCCCGGATTTCGGTGTGCGCGGCAGGTGGCGCATGCCAGAAAATCTGGGAAGGCCGAAGGGTCGCCGACTACAGCCCGATTGTGCCGAAGTCTTTGGAGTTCAAAGCCGATGACGGCACCGTGCTGTATGGCGATCTGATTCTGCCGCGCCATGCGGATGCGGACCAGAAGATTCCAATTCCGTTGATCGTGTATATCTATGGCGGGCCCTGGCAGATCGTGCAGGATTCATGGGATGGAACGAACAGCGCGCTGTTCCACCAGATGCTGGCGAATGAAGGGTTCGCGATTTTCGCGGTCGATAATCGTGGAACCCCAAATCGCGGAAAGAAATTTGCTTCCGCGACCCGCCTGCAGTTTGGCGGAGTCGAACTGAAAGACCAGCTCACGGCGCTCGACCAGTTGTATGCGCAGTTTCCGCAGCTCGACCGCACTCGCACCGGGATCTGGGGATGGTCGAATGGCGGTTCGATGACGCTCTATGCGCTGACGCACTCCGATCGCTTCAAGGCGGGAATCTCGGTTGCGCCGGTGACCAACTGGCGCGACTACGATTCGATTTACACCGAGCGCTACATGGGTTTGCTCAAGGACAACGCACGCGGCTACGACGATTCGATTGTCAGCGCGGCCAGTAGTCTGCACGGGTCGTTGCTGCTCGTACACGGGACGAGCGACGACAATGTGCACTTTCAGAATACAATCCAGATGACCGATGCGCTGATCAAGGCGCAGAAGCAGTTCCGGCTGATGGTGTATCCGGACAAAACGCACGGAATTTCGGGGTCCGGCACGCGGACGCAGTTGTTTCACATGATGAACGATTTCTGGGAGAGCGAATTGCACCCATCTCTCAGCTTGGACCTGAATCTCAACCCTACCTTGGAGTGAGAGCTGAAAACTGCTCTTATGCATCGCACAACGCTCGGCGATTTCGAACTTACGGTCGTCTCCGATGGAACTTACTTCCTCGACGGCGGAGCTTTCTTCGGCGTGGTTCCAAAGACCATGTGGTCGAAGAAGGTCACGCCTGACGAGCAGAACCGGCTCGACGCGGGATTGAATTCGCTGCTGGTGCGCACCGGCAAGAAAAACATCCTGATCGAGACTGGCATCGGCAACAAACTGTCTGACAAATTGGTGCAGATCTATAAACAGCCGGCCAAGCTGCTCGACAACCTGCACGCCGCCGGAGTCGCGCCGGAAGATATCGACATCGTCATCAACACGCACCTACATTTTGACCACTGCGGCTGGAATACGGTGAGGCGCGGAGATCGCGTGGTAGCGACGTTTCCGAACGCGAAGTATTACGTGCAGGAGCAAGAGTGGGAGCACGGACGCCTGCAACTCGAGCGCGACGCGATCAGCTACATGAGTCCGAATTACGATCCGCTGCTGGAGACCGGTCAGATGGTGCTGCTGAACGGCGATGTGGAGCTTTCACCCGGCATCTCGGTCAAGGTTTTTCCGGGGCACACGGCGAATATGCAGGCGGTGATCATTGAAAGTGGCGGCGAGAGTGGCGGCGGGGGCAACGAAAAAAAGAAGACGGCGTGCTACATCTCCGATCTGATTCCAACCTCAGCTCATCTCGACCTGACCTGGGTGATGGCGTTTGATCTGTTTCCGCTCGAAACCATCGAGAGCCGCAAGAAGTACTACGCGCAGGCGATCCCGGAGGGATGGCTGACCGTGTTCACGCATGATGACGCCACGCCGTGGGGATGTGTGGAACGCGGGGAGCGGGGAAAACTTGCATTGAAGATGCTTACGTAGGGACGGGCGCACTCGTCGGCAGCTTGGTCTCGAAGAATTCTTCCACCTGCGCTAGTATCTCCGCCCCGCTCTTGGCCTCGTAGATCGACTTCCTGAGCGCCGCGCCTCCGGGCACGCCATGGGTGAACCACGATGCGAACTGCTTCATCTTGCCTTCCGCTCCGGGCATTTCTTCTTCCAGAAGCATCTGAAAGTAGGTGCGAATCATCTGATAGCGGTCGGCTTCGGTGGGTTCGTCGTACATTTTTTCTCTGGAGCCTTGTTCCGCTGGACGGGCGGGGTCGCCCGTCCCCACACGTGCTGTGCGGTTCACATACTGCTCAATCTGGCGAAAGATCCACGGATTCGCCGGGGCCATGCGGCCGATCATCACGGCGTCGCAGCCGGTTTGGGCAACTATGGCGCAGGCGTCTTCGGGCGAGCGGATGTCGCCGTTGCCGATCACGGGAATCTTGACTGACTGCTTGACCGAGGCGATCCACTCCCAACGCGCATTTCCGCTGTAGCCTTGCTCGCGCGTGCGGGCATGCAGCGCCACCGCATCGAGGCCGCAGCTTTCTGCCATGCGCGCCAGTTCTACGCAGACGATTTCGTCGTCGTTCCACCCGGCGCGGAATTTCACGGTAAAGGGAAACTTCACGGCAGCTCGCACCGCTTCGAAAATTTGCCGGATCAGTGGCAGATCGCGCAGCAGGCCCGAGCCGCCGTTGCACTTCACGACTTTCTTCGCCGGGCAGCCGAGGTTCAGGTCGACGAGGTCGAAGCCAAGGTCTTCCACCAGGCGCGCGGCATCGGCCAGCACGCTCGGACTGCTTCCGAAGAGCTGGGCCGAGATCGGGTGCTCGTCTTCGTAGAAGTGCAGGTAGCGTCCCCGGACGCGCTGGTCGCGCAGGACGCCGTCGGCCGAGGTGAACTCGGTCATGATCAGGCCGCATCCGCCGAGGTTTTTGATGAAGCGCCGGAAGACGGTGTCGGTGACGCCGGACATAGGTGCGAGCACGGTGGCGGGAGCGATCTCAACGTTCCCAATCTTTAGGGTCGCAGGAAACACCCGTGCCCGTGTGGGGACGGGCAGTGTGGGGACGGGCGTCTCGCCCGTCCGATCCCCCGTTGCATCCGTGTTGTCCCAGAACTTCTGCACAGTCTGATTTTACGTTGTTTTCCTGGCGAAGGTCGTGGTGAAGATCCTGGCGAAGCCGCACTATCTGGCAACAGTGTTCGACGGGTTCAAAAAGCAAAGCCTCCCGCCGGGGGAGGCTTTGAAGAATGCGTGTTTCTGCGCAGGACTTACTGCTGCTTGGCGGCGGCTTCGGCTTTTCCTGCGTCGCTCTTGGCATACTTGCGGCGGAAACGCTCGATGCGGCCAGCGGTGTCCATGAGCTTCTGCTTGCCGGTGAAGAAGGGGTGACAGGCGGAGCAGATTTCTACGCCGATGTCGCCCTTGTGGGTGGAGCGGGTGGTAAATGCGTTACCGCAGGCGCAATGCACGCGGATCTCGCCGTAGCTGGGATGAATGGCTGCTTTCATGTCAGTTCCTAAAACCTCGATCAGACATTAGATATTACAAGAGTTAGGAAGGATTCAGCAAGGCGGTGTGTCGTGCTGGTAGGGCCTACCCACAGCGAATCCCCTTAGGGCTTCACGCGGAAACAATCCACGTAGGGGCGGACGCTTTCGGCTGCCTGTTCTGGTGGACAGCTGAGTGCTCCCTACTCCGCCGTAACTTCCTTCAAAAACACGTAGTAAAAATCCACACCCCGGGCAAACGCCTCGACCCCTGTCCTCTCATCTTTCCCATGCGCCCGGATATCGTCCCGGTCGTACTGTTCGCCCGATACACAATAGGTCGGCATCCCCGCTGCATTCGTGTACACGCCATCCGACGCGCCCGTGCTCATGGTTGGAAGCACCGGAATCCCGGGCCACATTTTCGCCACAACTTTATCCAGCGGATCGAACACTTCCTTCCGCGGAGCGGGTGGCACATAACTGTGCCGGTCGGACCCGTGATCCATCAGCACGTTGTTGTTTTCGCGGAACTGCACTTTAAGTTTCGGATCGGCCACTACTTTCTCCAGCGTCAGCCGGATTTCCTCCAGCGTGTGTCCGGGCTCGATGCGGCAGTTCACGTTGGCCTGCGCCATCTGCGGCAGCGCGTTGTTAGCATGGCCTCCGCTCAACCGCGTCGCTACGCAAGTCGTGTGCATGGTCGAGTTGTCCAGCGGATCCTGCGACAGGCGCGCCACCGCCTCCATGTCTGGAGGAGTCTTCAGCATCGCCGCCAGATCCGCCGACCGCTGCCCCGTTGCCATCTTCACCTGCCGCTCGTAATACGCGCGCGTGATGTTGTTCAGCTCGAAGGGGAACTGGTAGTGCGCGATTCGCGTCAGCGCATCGGCCAGTTCGTAGATTGCATTCTCCGGCCGTGGCAGCGAGCTGTGGCCGCCCGGATTGGTCGCCGTCAGCACGAAGTCGCCATACAATTTCTCGGTGGCGTCCACTTCCATCATTACCGGCTTGCCGTGATCGGCCAGCACACCGCCGCCATCGTGGTTCAGCACGAACTCCGCATCAATGAGTTCACGATGATTCTTGATCAGCCAGTCAACTCCATTCGATGTGCCGCCTTCTTCATCCGCCGTCATCGCAAGAATGATGTCGCGGCTGGGCACGTATCCTTCTTTCTTCATCCGGATCAGCGTGGCCGACATGATCGCATCGCCATCCTTCATATCGCTGCTGCCGCGCCCGTAGTAATATCCGTCCTTCTCGATGAACTGAAACGGATCCGTCGTCCAGTCCTCGCGCCGCGCTTCCACCACGTCGAGGTGCCCGATTAGCAGCACCGGCTTGTGCTTGCCCGAACCATGCAGCCGCACCACCACGTTCTTCTTGCGTTCATTTGGGCCCAGCACCTGAATGTCGCTCTCCGGAAATCCGGCATCGCGAAAGCGCTGCGCCATCGCTTCCGCGGCCGCCGTCACACTGCCCACCGAGTCCGTCGTATTGATCTCGATCAACTGTTTGAAAATGTCCACCGCCAGATGCCGCGTAGCTTCGTCTGCTGGCGCTGTTTGTTGCGCCTGCATCGAGGCCGTAAGTACCAGACAAGAAAGCAGGCCCAGCCACCATCTTTGAGATCCCACGTCCATCCTCCGAATAAATTCTCGACCTCACGCCGACGTTGAAAGCTAACAGATTTGTTTTGCAAAACCAAGCTTACCCGGACGAAACGCGCGATCCGGCGCTCAGCTTGTCCTCCGCTTTGCTCCTGATGCGGAGTTCCAGATGGCACTATGAATTCTTCGGATTCGCCGTCTGGAGCTTGGTGAACGGCTTGAAGCGCGGCGACGCCGACGGATCGTGCGGTATAATGCGCACGCTTGCCCTTGTGACGCGCTACGCCGTCGCAACGGAACTTCTCTTTGTGGATCGATTGAGGAGGAAGCTGTGCCACACGATCTCGATCGCCGGCAGGACAAGGGAAGCCAGCCTCAACCCCACCATCACGATTGCGGAAACCTCTTCGGATGCGGCGAGGAGAAGGGCACTGGCGTGCTCCGCGAAGACATTAAGGACGCCGCCTTCACCAAGCGGGCCGCCGACCGACTTCTGCATATGGACGAGATGAACCAGGAGCAGCTCGACGGCTATCTGACCGCCCGCGGCCTTGCCCGCCGCCGGCTGCTGCGCGCCAGCAGCTTCATGGGCGCGCTGGCCGGCATCGGGCCCTGGTTCATCGCACTGACGAACAACAAACCAGCGTTCGCGAAACTTGCGCATGCAGCGGATGCGCTGGACGGCGTAGCTGTGGCCGGGTCGGCGGCGCCGGAGAAAGACGATCAAGGCCGCGTCCACGTGGTCGAGAGCAATGATAAGACCGTGCGCCTGGGAGTCTACGACACAACACTGGAGCCCATCCTCAAAGTCGACTCCGGCGATACCATCAGTTATCGCAACACCTGGTCACACTTTTTGAACCAGATGCAGCCGGGCGTTCCGGTCGAGACCCTGGCGAAGCTCCGCGTCAGCAATCCGGGACACGGGCCACACTCGATCATCGGCCCCATCTACGTCAACAATGCCGAACCCGGCGACGTGCTGGAGGTCCGCTACAAGCGCATTCGCCCGTTCGACTGGGGAGCCGTATTCAATAACCCGGGGTCGCTCGGAACCGGTTTGCTGGCCCAGGATTTCCCCGAAGGACAGGTGAAATATCTGAAGCTCGATCTTCCCAACATGACGGCGGAGTTTAACCGGGACATTCATGTACCCCTCAAGCCCTTCCAGGGGACGCTGGGTCTGGCTCCCCCGGACGGTTTCTATCCTCCTTTAACTCCGGGAGTGACCAGTTCCGTTCCCCCGGGGCCTCATGCCGGCAATACCGACCTGAACGAGATGGCTGAAGGCTCGACGATGTTCATCCCGGTGTGGAAACCGGGGGCGCTGATCTACACCGGCGATTCCCATGCTGTACAGGGCGATGGCGAAATCAACCTTTCCGCACTGGAAACGCGCATGCAGGAATTGCGCATCGAGGTGGTCCTTCACAAGCAGAAGAATTTCGCCTGGCCTGTGGCGGAGACTCCGACCCACTGGATCACCCTGGGCCTAGACAAGGATCTCAACGTGGCCATGACCCTGGCGGCGCGCAACGCCATCAACTTCCTGGCCACGCGCGCCGATCTCACCAAGCTCGACGCCTACGCTTTGTGCAGCATCGCCGTCAGTTTCCGGGTGACGCAGGTGGTGGACATCGTGCGCGGGGTCCATGCCATGATCCCTAAGAACCTTTTCGCTGCCGGCCTGCGCAAGCAGATCGCTGTCGTTTAGCGCGTCTAATAACAGCAACTGCTAGTGCGCCGCCTCCACCACCAGCACCACGAACGAATCCGGCTCCACTTTTCTTTCCGGCCTCGGTCCCACGTTCGCCGTTACGGTGAAAAGCTGATGCGTCTTGGCATCGAGTGTCATAGTGCGCGCTCCCTTCTGGGTGGTCACCGTCTGTGCCACGCTGAACTCGTCGCCACCATCTTCCCGAATCACCGTGATCGTGCCATCTCCCGCCGACGCAAACGCTAAACCAAGATCGGCATCGAACCCGGTCGCATCGCATCCCTCTCCGATGGCGGGACTCGCCACCAGTTTCCCGCTGTCCGCATCCACCACCGCCATCTTCTTATTCCCGCTGCAGCCGGCAAACAGACGCCGGTTTTTCCGGTCGATCGCGAGCCCCGTCGGCTCTTCACAGTCCGCCAGCTTCCAACGCGACTTCACCGTCAGCTTCTGCGGATCGAACGCCACCAGCTCCGCCGTGTCCTCAATATTCACGAACACCGTGCCCTTTTCGTCGGTCGCGGCAAATTCCGGCTTTCCGCCCAGATCGATCTTGCCCACCACCTCGCCCTTGGACGCATCCACGGCCGTCGTGTCATGACCTCTTCCGTTAAAAGTAAAAACGCGCATAGAAAACGGGTCGTACAGAATCGCGTCGGGCCCGCTGCCGACCTTGATCTTCTTCTCTACCGCCAGCGACTTCAGATCGAACACGCTCACCGTATCTTCGCGGCCGTTGCTCGTAAATCCGCGCCCGATTTCCGAATCCAGCGCCACCCCATGCACGCCCGCCGTCTCCGGAATCTCGCCCACCTGCTTGCCCGACTCGGTATCAATGACCATTACCCGCGTGGCTCGCGCAATGAACAAGCGATGCCCAGCGCTGTCCGCGGTCAGGTAATCCCATCCGCCATCGCCGCCCAGCTTCCATGTCTTAACGACCTTGTAGTCCGCACCGGCCGCCACCGCTGCCAGCGCTACTATGGTTACCAGCAAGAGCAAAGAGATTCGCACCGCTGTTCGAATTTTCATGTCTACCACCTCATTGGCATTGCCTATTCCATCGCTCTCCACAATTGTGCAAAGAATTGCCATTACCCCGCGCAAACCCCCGCAAGAGGCCATTTTGCCCCGGCAAAGTTTGGTACCGGATTTGCTCTTACCCTGCTTGGAGGAGCCAACAATCCGCTGCTTTCGCCGCGGATGATCCCTCGCCTCCTCCGCAGTCTGGAGACCTTGCCATGAAAAAGGCCCTGTTCGTCCTGTGCCTACTTTCCGCCACCGCGGCATTTGCGCAGATCGGCGCGTCAGCTATCAACAGTCAACCGCAGATCTACGAGTTTTCGAGTCATCCGGAACACGCAACTTATGCGCCCATGTCCCAGGAACAGAACGTCCTTGGATCCGCGAATTACTCTTCCGCCCAGGGAGCAAGGCCGGCTTCGGATTTCCCGCAGGCAGAAGCAGTCTCTCTCGGCGCCGCTGCCCGCGAACTCAAGAAGCAGCACGCCCAGTTGAAAAAATCCCGCTTTGTCTGGGTAAACCAGTAGAGTGTGGCACGGACACTCTTGTCCATGCGATCTCAAGCTGCAATCTAAATCCTGCAATCTGAATCTAAAAATGAAAAACCCGCCCTTGTTCGGGTGGGCTCGGCACGACGCCCAATAACTTTGCGCCCGCTTCCTGTCCCTCGCCAGTGATTCGCCTCCGATCCTCTCAAGAAAAGAAATGTTACCCTATGAGAAATTCAATGACCGTCCTGGAATTCACCGCCGTCGTCGCGATCGTCTCCTTCGTCGCGGGACTTCTCGGATCGCTCACCGGCCTCGGTGGTGGTGTCGTTCTCGTGCCCCTGCTCACCATCTTCTTTCACGTGGATATCCGCTACGCCATTGGAGCCTCGCTCGTTTCCGTGATCGCGACCTCCTCCGGCGCCGCCGCATCCTATGTAAAAGAAGGATTCTCCAACATTCGCATCGGCATGTTTTTGGAAATTGCTACCACGTTCGGTGCCTTGCTCGGAGCCTTCCTGGCCACCCGGATTCCGACCAGCGCCCTGGCGATCATCTTCGGAGCCGTTCTGCTCTACTCGGCGTATCTTTCCCGCAAGCCGCGCCCGCCGGCCCAGCGCAACCTGCCGCCCGATCCGCTCGCCACCCGTCTGCGGCTGAACGGCAGTTTCCCCGACCTGGAAGGCGAGCGCAGTTACAACGTGCAGCACGTCCCCACAGGTTTCAGCCTTATGTTCGGCGCCGGCGCGCTTTCCGGATTGCTCGGTATCGGCTCCGGAGCCGTCAAAGTGGTCGCCATGGATCAGGCCATGCGGATCCCCTTCAAGGTTTCCACCACCACCAGCAACTTCATGATCGGAGTGACCGCCGCCGCCAGTGCCGGTGTCTATCTCAGCCGCGGATACGTCGATCCCGGCCTCTCCATGCCCGTCATGTTAGGAGTCCTCGCCGGCTCCTTACTCGGCAGCCGCATCCTGATCAAAGCTGAAACCAAATCGCTGCGCCTCGTCTTCAGCGTGGTAATTCTCGTTCTAGGCTTGCAAATGCTCTACAACGGATTCTGGGGAAAAATCTGATGCCCGCTGCCCGAGCGCCCGTCCCCACACCGCAGCCGCTCCAACCCCAACCGCAGGCGCAACCGTGGGACGATCACTGGATCGAAGTCATCCTCGGTAACCTGCTCCGCACCGGAGTCCTTATCTCGGCCGCCGTCGTCCTCTGGGGAGCGAGTATCTACCTCTTCCACCACGCGCACGAGCCCGCCAATTACCGCGTCTTTCGCGGCGAGCCCTCCGAATTCCGCACGATCCACGGAGTCATCCAAAGTGTCAAGGATGGCCGGGGCCGAGGCTTAATCCAACTCGGATTGCTCCTCCTCATCGCCACCCCCATCGCCCGCGTAGTCTTCTCCATCGTGGGATTCGCCATGGAACACGATCGCATGTACGTGGCCTTCACCCTGATCGTGCTCGCCATCCTGCTCTACAGCCTCCTCGGCTCCGGCTTGGGCGCGTAAGCGCTCTACATCCACGTCCCACTAAATCCACATGGTCATCCTGAGCGAAGCGAAGGACCTACGCATTTGAATTTCGCAGACGATCCAAGCTGCGCGCCAGGTGCCGAACGTGAAACTCCGCCAATTGCAGCGCATGCAAAACCGCGCGCTCAACACCGGCAAATCTGTCTCACTGCCGCGCAAGCACGGCTCGATTGATGGCATAGCATTTCCGAAAAGCTGTCCCTGGACCCTCAGGTGAGGATGGAGTCGTCGAGTCGTTTGCGGTGGAAGTCGGCGACGTGCTGCACGAATGCCATGATCAGCGGATGCGGGTTGTCCTCGCGTGACGAGAGTTGCGGTTGGAATAACGTCGCGATGTAAAATAAGTGTGCGGGAGATTCGATGGCCCGGCATTCTTCCTTGGAGCCGCGGGCTACGACCGGAAAGCCCGCCTCCATAGCCATCCATTCGAACTCAGGATTCAGTTCGTAGTTGCAGAAAAATTCTTCCTCGATCATTTCTTTTCCGTAATACGCCGCGAGATAGGAGCCGGGACGGAGCCGGATTTGGCTCACTTTTCCGGAGAGCTTGGGTGCCTTCGGATCGCGGTTGGGAACCGCGCAGGCGACGGGATAGATGACGATGTTCTTGGCGTGCGGATCTTCTTCGGCGGTGGTGGCGTCGCGGATGCCGAGCACATTGCGGGCACATTCGATGAGCGTGTACTGAAAGCCTCCGCAGGTGCCGAGGAATGGCCGGTCGTGGACGCGCGCGAACTCGATACCTTTGAGCATGCCGTCGAAACTTTTGTAGGGGCTGCCCGCCGAGGCCCACAGACCATCGAAGGAATC
>JBEKYF010000026.1:0-41403 GCA_049511255.1 Terriglobales bacterium
GCCCCCAACAATCGCCGCTCCTCCAACTTCTGAAAATCGCGCCTTACTCCCGCCGGGTTTCCCATGAGCGGACAGTAGCACAATATCTTAAGAATGTCACTATATTATTCAATACTCAATAGAACCGGCCCCATACCGCAATGAAATTTATGCTCGAGGTGTCAATTTGAGAATATATGTATATAAACGTAAGTACACAACCCACAAACGTACGTACAATATGGCCAGTACAGTGTTCCACGTGGAACACTTTGTACAAAATCTGGAAATGCTCCACGCCACAAGAAACCTATTCCATAAAAAAGCCCCGCTCTCGCGAGCGGGGCTTTAGCTTTTGCGCCGAAGGCGCGTCTGCCTGGACGGCTAGTCCTAGTACATGTCGCCCATGCCGCCGCCGTGGCCGCCGGGCATCGGAGCATTCTTCTTTTCTTCCGGGATCTCCGCCACCAGCGCTTCGGTCGTCAGCATCAGCGCCGCGATCGAGCCCGCGTTGGTTAGTGCCGTGCGCACTACCTTCGTCGGATCGAGCACGCCCGCCTTTACCAGGTCTTCATACTCGCTGGTCAGAGCGTTGAAGCCGAAGTTGGGTTCCTTGGAATCGTTGACTTTGCCGAGGACGATCGCGCCTTCTTCGCCGGCGTTCTCCGCGATCTGGCGCAACGGCTCCACCAGAGCGCGCTTCACGATGTTGACACCGATCTGCTCGTCACCTTCCAGCTTCAGTCTTTCGAGAGCTGGAACGCAACGCGCCAGGGCCACGCCGCCGCCGGGGACAATCCCTTCCTCGACTGCCGCACGCGTAGCGTGCATGGCGTCTTCCACCCGCGCCTTCGTCTCTTTCATTTCGGTTTCAGTAGCGGCGCCGACTTTAATTACGGCCACGCCACCGACCAGCTTCGCCAACCGCTCCTGCAATTTCTCGCGGTCGTAGTCGCTGGTGGTCTTTTCGATCTGGCTGCGAATTTCTTTCACGCGGCCTTGCACATCACCCGGCTTGCCTTTGCCTTCGACGATGGTGGTGTTGTCCTTGTCGATGGTGATTTTCTTGGCTTGTCCGAGATCGGCCAGCGTCACGTTCTCCAGCTTGATCCCCAGATCTTCCGTGATCGCCTTGCCGCCGGTCAAAGTCGCGATGTCCTGCAGCATAGCCTTGCGGCGATCGCCGAAGCCCGGAGCCTTAACGGCCGAGACTTGCAGCGTGCCACGAAGTTTGTTGACGACCAGAGTCGCAAGCGCTTCGCCTTCCACATCCTCTGCGATGATCAACAGCGGCTTGCCGCCCTTGGCGATCTGCTCCAGCAGCGGCAGTAGGTCTTTCATCGAGCTGATCTTCTTTTCGTGGATCAGGATGTAAGCGTTCTCCTGCACCGACTCCATCCGCTCCGGGTCGGTAACAAAGTAAGGAGACAGATAGCCGCGATCGAACTGCATGCCTTCGACCACGTCCAGCTGCGTCTCCAGCGTCTTCGACTCTTCCACCGTGATGACGCCATCCTTGCCGACCTTCTTCATAGCCTCGGCAATGATCTTCCCGATGGTCTCGTCGTTGTTCGCCGAGATCGTGCCCACCTGCGCAATCATGTCGCCGGTGACCGGCTTGCTCAGTTTGTCGAGCTCGCCTTTTTCGCGGTTGCCTTCCTTGTCGAGTCTGCCGGTGACGAGCAGGACGGCTTTTTCAATGCCGCGCTTCATCGCCATCGGATTGGCGCCAGCAGCAACGGTCTTCACGCCTTCGCGATAAATTGCCTGGGCTAGAACTGTGGCCGTGGTGGTGCCGTCGCCGGCAACGTCGCTCGTCTTGCTCGCAACTTCGCGGACCATCTGCGCGCCCATGTTCTCGAGCCCGTCTTGCAATTCAATTTCTTTGGCTACGGTGACGCCGTCTTTGGTGATGGTCGGCGAGCCGAATTTCTTTTCAATGACCACGTTGCGGCCCTTGGGGCCAAGAGTAACCTTCACAGCATCAGCCAGCAGGTTGACGCCGCGGAGAATCGCCTGGCGGGACTCTTCTCCTTGAACAATTTGTTTTGCCATATCTGTTTGCTCCTTAAGATGTATGCAGGCCAAAAGCCTGCGGAATTTGAAAAACTAGGTCTCAGGTGAGCCAAGAGCTACCGTCGCGATCCGGCCGTTTCTTTCTTGGAGGTCGTTGCGCCCGAGAGCACGCCCAGCACGTCTTCTTCGCGCATGATGATGAAGTCTTCACCATCGAGGATGATCTCGTTGCCGGAATATTTGCCGAACAGAATGCGGTCGCCTTCTTTCACGTCGAGCGGCCGGACCTTGCCTTCTTCGTTGATCTTGCCTTTGCCGGTGGAGATGACTTCTCCCTCCTGCGGCTTTTCTTTCGCGGAGTCAGGGATAATGATCCCGCCGCGCGTTCTATCGACTTCTTCCACGCGACGGACCAGGATGCGGTCATGCAGCGGGGTAAACTTGGTTGCCATAGTTGCGTACTCCTTTCAAGAGTTGGTTAAGTAAGGGTGAATCGAAAATCAGAGTTTCCCCAAGAATTGAGGACTGTTAGCACTTGAGGCTCACGAGTGCTAATTATGGAATGTGGGCGGGTGGTTGTCAAGCGCCCAAGCTGATATGGAGATAAGTCATCTAGAATCAGTCTAATAGCGTTTACTAAGGAGTGAAATCCTAAGCGGAGCGGGAACTTCACGAAGTAAAGTCCCCCGCCCAGCCGAAGGACCCCGACCCGAAATGCGCCTCGTCGAGCGGGAGAGAACACCCCTCCCTCCGCGAATTGGCTCTACTGAGAGCTGACAGCTGAAAGCTGCCAGTGTCGCCCAACTGATGGCAGCCTTGCCAGCCCTCCGGCCAGCCTTGGCGCGGCGAACGGGATGAATGCTGCAAGCATTGAGTTTCAGACCCGAAATGGAACGGCAGTCTGCGTGCAACCGCTCCGTCATCATCTTCCGCAACGTGCGGTCGGGCCAGCCATCAGATTCAAATATTGATGCTTGTCAATCGTTGCTCGCCAACCCGGCGCAAGCGTGTTTCTACGGAGAGATGCAGGAGCGCCAATGAGCATATCCGGCTTGAGCTGCGTTGAAAGCTGTCTTAGTTGCCATCTGCGTACCCGCAATTTTTTCTGCGACCTTGCCCCAGACTCGATCGAGGCTTTCAACAAAATAAAACATGCCGCCCTTTTTCCTGAACACGCGGCGGTTTTTGTTGAGGGACAAAGTCCCTGTGGAATTTTCATTCTCTGCCAGGGACGCGCTAAGCTCTCCACCACCTCGCGCGATGGCAAAACGCTAATTGTGCGAATCGCCGAACCCGGTGAAGTTCTGGGCTTGCATGCAGTGGTTACCGGCGGTCCATACGAGTTGACAGTCGAAACCATGCAGCCCTGCCAACTGAACTTCGTGGGGCGGGAAGACATGCTGCGCTTCCTCAAAGAGCACGCTGACGCCTCTCTCCATGCTACCCAGCATCTTGCCCGAGATTGTTCCGATTCCTATGGCGTGGTGCGCACGATCGGGTTGTCACACTCGGTGTCGGAGAGATTTGCCAGATTCCTGCTCGAAACCGCCGCCGATGGCGAGGTCAGCAACGGAACGGTGCGCGTCCGGCTGGCCATGACCCATGAAGAAATCTCACAACTGATCGGCACCAGCCGCGAAACCATCACCCGCCTGCTGTCGGAGTTCCGCAGAAATGAGATGGCGGAACTCAGGGGCTCGATGTTGATTATCCATAACCACCCAGCACTGAAGAGCCTGGTCCGCGCTTAAGGGCGGCGGAGATGACGTTATCTGTGAAAATGGTCCGGCTACTCGTCCATCTCATACGCTTTCTTCAACCAGCGCTTTAGCTCGTCGTCGATATCGGCCTTTGACTTGACCTCAATCCGGCGGGTGATGCGGTCCTTCTTTTCGTAGCCACCGGTATCGATCAGGCGCTTGGGGGTTTTCATGTTGCCGAGGGCGAATCCGAGATCGATTCGCGTATTGGTCGACGGCTTGATCTGCGCGAACACGTGGTTGCGATAGAACGGCACCATCGTCTTGCACGGGCAAGCCTTCACGTCTTTGCCGAGGGAAGACCCGAGCTTCAGCAACTGCTCATACAGTGGGCGAAGAGCGGCGCGCGGGCCCGAGTACTGCGCCTCTACCCATTCGGCGGCGGTTTTCAGGTAAGCGTCGGGCGAGTCTTCCTCCGTGCCTTTGCCGGCGGCGCGCTCCGCGATCCATGCCGCGGAATTTGTGCCCAGCTTGTGTTCTTTCTTCAGCCACTCGCGGCGCTCTTTCTCCGTCGGCGGACCGGACTTCTTTGTGAGAGCGACCCATTCTTCGAGCGACCGGCCGGTTTTCTGCGGCAGTTCCTTTATCCACTTCTGAACCATTGTCACGCCCGGATGAACGGCATAAAGGCCGTCTGTTTTGGTGGCGGGAGACATTGGGACCTCCTTGGCACTCGATGATTCGCACGACATGATACACAGTCCCGATGCCAACTCGCGATAGAATCTTTCGATGGCCAGAAAGAAGCACGAAGCTGGACACGACACACGCTACCTGCAAATGAAGAAGAACTACTGCTTCGTCTGCGGTAAGGACAACCCTGACAGCATGCGGCTGCGCTTCACCTACGACGAAGAGCGCGACTGTTTCGTGTGCCGATTCCGGCTGGGCAAGCGCTACACCGGACCGCCGGGACACTGCCACGGCGGCATCATCGCGACCATCCTCGATGAAGCGATGGGCAAGGTGAACAAACTGCGCCACGTGGTGGCGGTGACTTCCGAGATGACCGTGAACTACCTGAAGCCCGTGCCGCTGAAGCAGCCGCTGCGCGTGGAGTCGCGCGAGGTCAAGGTGACCGGCCGGAAGCACATCAATATGGCCGAGATCCTGAACGAAAAAGGGGAAGTGCTGGCGCGCAGTCAGGGTCTGTTTATAGCGATCGATCCGCACCGCATGTTTGCCCGATTTGTGGAGCGGTAGAGCACGCGTGGGGACGGGCGCCTCGCTCGTCTAGCAGTATCGCCGCCGGGCGGGGACGCCCGGCTCTCCATCAATAAGCGCTCGGGGTACCGCGAATCGCGAACGGGCTGTAAAATGGAATTCAGGAAGAGAGTACAACTATGTCGCACAACAACGGACACAACAGCACCAACCTTCGCCTGAAGACCGGGCTCGCCGAAATGCTCAAGGGCGGCGTGATCATGGACGTCACCGACGCGAAGCAAGCGGAGATTGCGCAAAGAGCCGGGGCCGTAGCGGTGATGGCTCTGGAGCGCGTCCCGGCGCAGATCCGTGCCGAAGGCGGGGTGGCGCGCATGGCTTCGCCGAAAAAGATTCGCGAGATCATGGCGGTGGTGGATATTCCCGTCATGGCGAAGTGCCGCATCGGCCATTTCGCGGAGGCGCAGATTTTGCAGGAGCTGGGCGTCGACTACATTGACGAGTCCGAAGTGCTCACGCCCGCCGACGAAGCGCATCACGTCGACAAGCACGCGTTTGCCGTGCCGTTTGTTTGCGGCGCGCGCAACCTGGGCGAGGCTTTGCGGCGCATCGCCGAAGGCGCGGCCATGATTCGCACCAAGGGCGAGGCGGGCACCGGAGACGTGGTGCACGCTGTCCGGCACATTCGCCAGATTATGCTGGAGATGAAGATTCTCACCGTGCTTGGGGAAGAGGAACTCTATGCGAAAGCCAAGGAGCACGGGGCGCCCTACGAACTGGTGAAGATGGTGGCGCGTGACGGCAAGCTGCCAGTGCCGAATTTCTCCGCGGGTGGAATCGCGACTCCGGCGGATGCATCGCTGGTGATGCAACTCGGAGCAGAGGCGGTATTCGTCGGCTCGGGCATCTTCATGAAGAACTCGACCGAATTCGCCGAGCCCGCGGAAGCCGAGAAACGCGCGAAAGCGATTGTGCAGGCGGCGACGCACTTCAAAGACCCTAAAGTTTTACTTGAAGTCAGCGAGGATCTGGCGGGGGCCATGAAAGGGCTGGCCGTGTCCACGCTCGATGAGGCGCATTTGCTGCAGACGCGCGGCTGGTAGCGCCACCTGAGTAGGGGGCTGGCCCACCCTTTCCCTCATCTCCACTTCCGAGGGTGCCCCGTCCTTGTGTCTGCGTTCTTTGCAGACACAGGGCGGGAATTTTGACTTCCTATCCGCGCTAAAATCTCCTCGCGGTTCTTCCGCGATTGTCAAAATCAAAGTCCCCGCCCTGTCGCAAAAAACGCGACAAGGACGGGGCACCCGCGCTAATGACTGCCCATCCCCACCACTACTCCCATCTGTTCTCTCTTCCGCGCCGTCCACTGCGACTCAATTTCCACCACTCCTTCAACGCCTGAAAGATAGTGACGAAAACTGCTCCACGCCCAATCCTCCGGACTCCGCACCAGACCGCGCTTCACCGGATTTCGGTGCAGGTAACGCAACTTCTCGATCCATTTGGCTTCGCTCCAAACATTGAAGTCGTAATAACGCGGCTGCCACAACAGACCGCCCTCGGGCGAGCGCAAGCGCCGCGCCACATTCTGCTTGAGCATTTGCAGCGCGACGGAAAGCTTTGCCCGTTCCGGTTCGCTCATCAGTAAATGAACGTGTTCGGGCATGACCACGTATCCCGAGACGTAAAATCCATACCATTGCCGCGTCTGCTCGAAACTTTGCTCAAAGATGTCGCGGGCGCGCGCCGTGCCAAGAAGCGGAGCGCGTCCATAGCAACTGGACGTCACAAAGTGCAGGCAGCGTGCTTCTTGAAAGCGCTTGAGGCCCCACGGCATGACAGCATCGTAACCCCAGAGCCTCGGCTGCGAAGACCACAGCCGCTAAAATTCCTCATCGTTATTCCATAATTGGGAAAGTCAGAGTCCCCGCCCTGTCGCAGAAAACGCGACAAGGACGGGGCACCCGCTGAGATCCAATGGTGGAAAGGGTGGGCCAGTCCCCAGGTGAGAAAACGTCACAATCACCCTGTGATCGCTCTCACAGACATCCAGCTGTCCTCATGCGAAAATTTTTAAGAACGTCGCGCCGAGAAGTATCTCCGTCTCCAGAGACGGCGAGGGGACAATCGGGAAGAAACCGAGGATTTTGGACTTAACTCCTTATTCCGGAATATTTTCCATGTAACTCCCTTGCCCTCTAGATTTTGAAAATTTTCCACAGGCTAACCCGCTGATTCTAAATGCAAGGGGGGAGGGGGGTAGTAGTAAACAGGCGTTAATAACCTAACAGTAACTAAAGGCCTTCCGATCCCAAGTTTGAATCCCTCCAACGCCGAACCGGTCGATCGCGCGATTCTTTGCATCCCCTGCAAACAAGAATCGCCACAAGCCGTCGTATAAAATCAGCTCACATCGTTTTTGGCCAACGACCAACGACTACAGACCAAAGACCAACGACGAGAGACGATCAACCGACGACAACCATGAAAATCGGAGTTCTAGCCCTCCAAGGCGATTTCGATGCGCATCGCCGCCGTCTCGAAGAACTCGGCGCTGAGGTTGTTCTGGTGAAAAAACCAGATCAGCTGAAAGAGCTCGACGGGTTGGTGATTCCCGGCGGCGAGTCGGGGACATTTCTCAAGCTGCTCGGTGAAGACGGATTCGCGAAGCTGAAGGATTTCGTGCGCGCGAAGCCGACGTTTGGCACGTGCGCGGGATGCATCCTGCTGGCGACAGACGTAGAGAATCCGAAGCAGGCCGGCTTGGGCGCGCTCGACATCACCGTGCGCCGCAATGCTTACGGCCGCCAGATCGACAGTTCGATCCGCGTAGGGCGATTTCTTAACGATCCGATCGAGATGGTATTCATCCGCGCGCCCAAAATCGAACGCGTGGGCCCGGGCGTGGAAGTGATCGCGACCGAGGGCAAAGACCCGGTGCTGGTGCGCAAGGGAAAAACTCTCGCCGCCACGTTCCACCCGGAACTCAGCGATGATCGCCGCATTCACCAGTACTTTCTGGACGTAATCGAAAACGACCCGCCTTCGCATTAAGCGACGAACAATTGGGTGTGCAGGATCGGGAGCGCCGCCCGCGGCTTCAGGTTGTGAGATGTGCGGGGAATCGGGGCGCCGACGGTGCAAGGGGCAGCACCCATACTCCGGGGCGATAAAAATCCCCGGGCTTGCGCCCGGGGACTGCGGGAGATGTGAATCAAGAGCAGGGAATCATGAAAAGAGGCGACGCCGGAAGAAGCCAGCGAGACCCACGAGCCCAGTTCCGAGCAATGACAGCGTGCCCGGTTCCGGCACGGTCGTTACCGTACCGCCGGCGGAAAATCCGGTCGGATCAGGACAACTGGTTGCACTGCCACTGCAGAAGTGAGAACCCCACATATTTCCGTCTAAATTCGGTACCTCCAACTGACTCAGAGTGACGCCCGAAGCGTCGTAAATAACGAACGAGATTGTGTCCGCGCTGGTTATCCCACCCTTGGGGTTCAGGCCGGTGAGCACATAAGTGAAGCGCCCCAACGAGCTTTCATTATCACTTCCGGGCCCGCTGAACGAGAAGCCCCCACTATAGGAGGTGCCATCGATCAGTATAGGATCAGTTAGCGTTTGCAAGACAGTGAGGCCGGTGAGAGTGGTGCTCGTGTTGAAATAGATTTTGCCGCCCTGCAGTTTAAAGCTATAGCCGGGATCGGCAGTGAACGTTACCTGCACATCATCAGGATCCAGTTGCGTCAGGGTTACGTAGCCGATGCTCCCGCTGATGCCGAGGTTGTTGTTGCTTAATTGAATCGTGTCGGCTGTCGCGAAAGGAACCGCGATGGCCAGCAGAAGGAGCAGAAACAGAACATGGAAGCGTGGCATAATTATCCCCGGAGTTGAGTCGATCTCGTAAAGTCACCTTGGAACGGAGCAAGTGTCTTGCCAAAGCCAGTTCCCGTTTGGAGCCATAACTATCTTAGTTTCATGGTGTTGTAGAGAGCAATCGATCATGCACAATTTCGGAGTGCACTATAACAAATGAAACCTGAGTGCTCAGGCTCGTCTCGTTATACCGATTTGGCGGCTGCAGCCGGCCAGACGATCACCGAACGCGCTAGATGCGCATCCTCCGACGAGCTATGCCGGCCAGAATTGCCAGCCCACTCCCCATCAAGCCTAGGGTGCCGGGTTCTGGAACTGTCGTTTCACTGCTTCCGCAACTAGTGATGGTGTTATCATCCAGCGTCACTGCGCCATTTCTCGCCAAGGCACTCCCGCAAACGATGCTTGCGCCGGTATCCAAGGTGATGCTGGTAAGCGCGAGAATGTTTCCTTGGAACGTGGTGCCTGTACCGAGAGTCGCGGAGCTGCCAACCTGCCAATACACGTCATTATCAGTCTCACCACTTTTGAAAACAACGGATGAGCTGCTTGCGGTCGTGAGTGTGCTACCTATCTGAAAAACGAACAGCGCATTGGAGTTACCCAAATCGTCGAGAGTCAGTTCCCCGGTCAGGCCAGCAGAAGTTTTAAAAAAATATATGCCGGGCGTGAGAGTCATTCCACCCAAGTCCTTACCAGTCAAAGTGGAAGTGGGCGACATGCCCGCTGCCGCGTTGTACGCTGTGGTCAGATCACTCTGAGCGTTCTCTGCGTCCGTGTCTCCTGCGTGGATCGTTCCTTTGGTGACGATTCCGGGGGGAAAGCCGGTGACCGCGGTACCGTCCCAGACGCCCAAGTTGCCAGTGATGACGCTTGGGCCGGTATTGGTCACAGTCGAGCCAGCCAGCACTGCATAGCTGCCGGCGGTTCCCAGACTGATCGTGCCGGCATAAGCACTGAGCACCAACAACGGGAGAAGCAAGAACGAAAGAGCAAAGTAATGAATGCGGAGAGATCTCATATATTTTCCTGCCTTCCAAGACTTCTATCCACGGTAGTAAGAGCACTTTAGTCACCAATTCGCTTCCCACCCCGGGACGTTGATAAATATTCTCGCCTCAGAAACTTAGACATCCGAGAGACCTGGAGAAAGCAAGAATGTAGCCCGCAGAAAGGAAAGTTACTTGCAGCTAAAATCCGATTCCCGAGCTGCCGTCCTGCCCGTGGCCGTCAGTGTTAGCGTTCTGCGTGGTTAGGACTGCTGGTCAATCTTCGCTGCCAGGATGAAATCTGACTCGGTCAGGCCATCCACCGCGTGCGTCCAGGTGGTGATCTCGACCTTGCCCCATCCGAGCAGGATATCGGGATGATGCCCCTGCTCCTCGGCTAGCTCGCCAACTCGGTTCACGAAAGCCAGGGCGGACTTAAAATCGGGAAACTTGTAGGCGCGCACGAGGTGGTGCTGGTTGACGATATTCCACTGCGCAGGTTCCGCCAACTGCTGATGAATCTCCTTGAGTTTGTTTCCCTTCAGCGGCGGTACGCCGCCGCGGCAGGGGACGCAATTTCGGTCTGCAAGCATAGGCCCCCTCAAGATGAGAGTCCTAGCAGGATGCGGGAAAACTCGATTTCCGATTCCCAGCCCCTAAAGGGGCATCTGATTTCGAAGAACTTACGGCATTGCTAAAGCGATGCCCTGATACGAAACCTAAGTTCTTCGGTAGCCTGCTAGAACGGAATGTCTTCATCCGTAATCGGAGAACTTCCGGCTGGCGCGTGCTCGGGTTCGGGAGCGCTCTGGTCAAAGTTGTTCCCGCCCGCGGATGCCGAGGCTCCGCGCGAGCTGGCGGCGTGCTCGCCACCAACGCCTTCTCCGCGTCCGCTGAGCAGAACGAGATCGTTGGCGATAATCTCCGTCTTGTACATCTTCTTCCCAGTTTCTTTGTCGTCCCACGAACCGGTACGCAGGCTGCCCTCGATATAACACTTCCCGCCCTTCTTCAGATATTGGCCGATAATCTCGGCCAGGCGCTGGAAGGCCACGATGTTGTGCCACTCGGTGCGGTCCTGCCAGTTGCCTTCCTTGTCTTTGAAGCGCTCGTTGGTGGCGATGGAGAACTTGGCGACCGGCATGCCGCCTTGCGTGTACTTCACTTCGGGATCCTTGCCAAGGTTTCCGATCAGGATGACTTTGTTTACGCTTTTCATGGACGCGGCTCCTTCGCGAACGTTGACCTACGAGACGCTCACTATAGCAGAATTGGGCGGGACAGAGGCAGTGTCGCCCGTACCTAAAATATGTGATGAATCGGACGGGCTTCGGGAAATCCGATTTGCCCCAGTGCCCCTGTAGAGGCGCGGCTTGCCGCGTCTCCCTCGCCACAAAGACGGGGCAAGCCCCGTCTCTACACGAAAAGCTGAAACAGCATCAGGTAGACGATCACGCCCGTCACCGAAACGTACAGCCAAAGTGGAAACGTCCAGCGCGCGATGGCCCGATGCCGGTCAAACTGCTCACGCAGCCCACGGGTCAGCGTAATCAGCACCAGGGGCACAATCACGATGGCCAGGATCGTGTGCGAGATCAGGATGGTGCGATAAAGGACCCGCGTCCATCCGGTACCGCGAAAATACACGATGCCGCCATGATGGGGCCAGTGGTAGTAAAGGTAAGACACAAGGAAGAGGGAAGAGGTAACGAACGCGGTCAGCATCACCGCGCGATGCGCTAATATCTTGCCGCGCGCGATGAGCACGCGTCCTGTAACCAGCAGCACGGCGCTGCATCCGTTGAGCGTCGCATTGATCTTCGGAAAAATCGAGTAGTCGGTCATATTTATGAAATCGTGGTTGCAATAAATAAGCGTTACATCGTTTGTACGAGCAAAGCAGGGAGTTTGGCAACTGCAAAAGGTCAGATAGAATAGGGACACCATGCCTGACGTGGGGAGCCCCCAGCCGCCGACGCCGGCGGCTAGCAAATTATCTGGCGCGCACCCGCTGCCCGTAGTGGCGGTCTGGGCGCGCGATCTGTTCGTCTCGCTCGCCATCTCCGCTTTCATCATTATCTTTGTCTACCAGCCGGTGAAGGTGGAAGGCACCAGCATGATGCCCGCCCTCGAAGATCAGGAACGGATCTTCGTCAACAAGTTCGTCTATCGCTGGGAACCGATCCAGCGTGGCGACATCGTCGTCTTCCGCTATCCGCGCGACATTTCAAAGAGCTACATCAAGCGCGTCATCGGTGTTGCCGGCGACCGAATCCGCATCGAGAACGGCCAGGTTTATGTGAACGGCGAGGCGCTCGACGAAGACTACGTTCCCAGCGATTACGCAGACGCCCGCTCGTATGGTGAAGTCGTGGTTCCTCGGAATAGCTTCTTCGTCCTCGGCGACCATCGCACGATGTCAAACGACAGCCGCGACTTCGGCGCCGTGAACGAACGCTACATTTACGGAAAAGCCGTCTTCGGATATTGGCCGATGGAGAAGATGGGAAGGCTGCGGTGAGGACTTAGGCGTGGGCGGACTTGTCAGGCGGCCGTAACGCCCTTGGATTCGGGAACCAGCTCCCACACGTGTGGAGGAGACTGCTCAACCGATCTCATGATCTTTTTGCGGCGGAGACGATTTGCTGCCCAGCGAACGTCGTATTGCCATTTGTATAGGAGATCGCCCGATTTTCTTAACTCTTCTTCGTGCTCTTCCCAAATGTGTTTACAGACTTTAACAATGGAGCCGCTACCACCTAGCGCTTTAAGTGCATCGACTAACCATTCATCCAGTTCGTTTCGGGTGGCCATCCTTATCCTCCCAGGAACTTCGTCCCAAAGTATACCGCGACAGTCTGCTGGACCCGCCAAAATCAGTTTTTCTTATACCACATCCACATTTTCCTTTTCTGCACAGCGCGCTCTGCTAGAATCTCTAAAATCCACTCCCAGGAGTTCCCATGCAAGCGATCCTTGCACTCGAAGACGGCAGAGTCTTCCGAGGCAAAGGCTACGGCGCTAAAGGCGAGTGCTCCGGCGAAGTCGTTTTCAATACTTCCATAACCGGCTACCAGGAAATTTTCACCGACCCGTCGTACGCCGGGCAGATCGTCGTCCTGACCAACCCCGAAATCGGAAACTACGGCACCAACCCCGAGGACAACGAGGCGGTGCGTCCATACATCGAGGGGCTGATCGTGCGCGAGTTCTCGAAAGTCAGTTCCAACTGGCGCTCGCAGCAGGTGACGGACGAGTTCATGGAGCAGTTCAAGATTCCGGTGCTCGCCGAGATTGACACGCGGTCGCTGGTCCGCCACCTGCGCACCAACGGAGTGATGCGCGGCGTGATCTCGACGCTCGAAGACGATACCGACAAACTCGTCGCCAAGGCGCGGGCGATTCCGAAAATGGATGGCCAGGATCTCGCCAAAGTCGTCTCCACCAACCACACCTACGTATGGGAGACAGGCGAGCGCTCGCACCTGCCCGATGAGATTGTCGGAGTAAAAGACGAGCCGGCGCGCTTCCACGTGGTCGCCTATGACTTCGGCATCAAGCAGAACATTCTGCGCAAGCTGCGGGGAGAAGGCTGCAAGGTGACGGTTGTCCCGGCGCAGACTACGGCGGAGGACGTGATGGCTTTGAAGCCCGATGGAGTGTTCCTGTCAAACGGCCCGGGCGATCCCGAGCCCTGCACGTATGCGGTCGACAACATTCGGCGTCTGATGGGACGCCAGCCAATTTTCGGAATTTGCCTCGGACATCAGCTCACTGGAATTGCCCTCGGAGGAAAGACCTTCAAGCTGAAATTCGGCCACCACGGCGGAAATCATCCAGTGAAGCAGCTGGCTAGCGGCAAGATCGAGATCACCGCGCACAACCATAACTTCGCCGTCGATCCTGATTCGCTGCCGCCAAGCGAAGTTGAGTTGACGCACATGGATCTAAACGACAATACACTCGAAGGCATGCGACACCGGAATCTGCCGCTGTTCACGGTCCAGTACCACCCGGAAGCCGCGCCGGGTCCGCATGATTCGCATTACTTGTTCAAGGACTTTGTGAAGATGATGGAGGAGTGCAAGAAGTGAGAGTTTTGAAAGGGCACGCCTTCCAGGCGTGCCGTAACTGGCCAATAAAGACGCGGCTTTAGCCGCTGAGGGACTGCCAGGAGCACGATGAAGCCGCAAAGAGAACATGCGACGAACAATGCCCAGACCTATATGGTTACGTCTTCCGCATGGGAGCGTCGCGCTATTTTCCAGGCTGAGCCTTGGGCGAAACTTTTGATCGACACGCTCTGTCGTTATCGGTCGTCCGCCTATCTTCTGCATGAATTCGTCATCATGCCCGACCACATCCATATTCTGATGACGCCATTGACAAGCCTAGAGAAGGCGGTTCAATTCATCAAAGGCGGCTTCTCCTTCCAGGCCAGGAAGAAACTCGGCTCGAACATGGAGGTCTGGCAGAAAGGATTCCAGGATCATCGCATTCGGGACGCTGGCGATTATGCCCAGCATATTCATTACATGCATGAGAATCCTGTACGAAGGCATTTGTGTGAACGCGCCGCCGAATATCCATTCTCGTCGGCGCATCCTGGATTTGAGCTCGACGCAGTCCCTCAGGGGCTAAAGCCCCAGTCAATAGAAGCATCTGACGGCGCGGCTGAAGCCGCGCCCCTTCAAAGCAGGGCCAAGACCGCATAATGCCCAAACGAACTGACATCTCGAAAATCCTAATCCTCGGCTCCGGCCCCATCGTCATTGGGCAGTCGGCCGAGTTCGACTACTCCGGCACGCAGGCTTGCAAGGCGCTCAAGTCGGAGGGCTTTGAAGTCGTGCTGGCGAACTCGAACCCGGCCACCATCATGACCGATCCCGAGTCGGCGGACCGCACTTACATTGAGCCACTTACTCGCGAGTATCTCGAAGAGATCATTCGCGTCGAGCGCGAGATGTCGCCCAGCGCTGGCTTTGCCATTCTGCCCACGGTTGGCGGACAGACCGCGCTCAACCTCGCCATCGAACTTTGTGACGGCGGCGTGCTGGAAAAGTACAACGTGCAACTGATTGGCGCCCAGATCAGCGCCATCAAGAAGGCCGAAGACCGTCTGTTTTTCAAAGACGCCATGCAGCGCATCGGGCTCGACGTGCCGAAGTCGGCGCTCGTCAACAACCTGAAAGACGGCATCGAGTTCGCCGGCAAGATCGGCTTCCCCGTCATCATTCGTCCTTCGTTCACGCTTGGAGGCACCGGCGGCGGCATCGCCTACAACCGCGAAGAACTGATGGAAGTGCTTGCCCGCGGCCTCGATCTTTCGCCCGTGCATGAATGCCTGATCGAAGAATCCGTTCTCGGCTGGAAAGAGTACGAACTCGAGGTGATGCGCGACACGAAAGACAACGTCATCATCATCTGCTCGATCGAAAATTTCGACCCGATGGGCGTGCATACCGGCGACTCCATCACGGTCGCCCCGGCTCAGACGCTCACCGACCGCGAGTACCAAGTGATGCGCGATGCGGCGATTGCCGTGATCCGCGAGATCGGCGTCGAGACCGGCGGATCGAATATTCAGTTCGCCGTAAATCCATCGACCGGGCGCATGGTGGTGATCGAAATGAACCCGCGCGTGTCGCGTTCTTCCGCGCTGGCATCGAAGGCGACCGGTTTTCCGATTGCGAAAATTGCCGCCAAGCTTGCCATCGGCTATACGCTCGACGAGATTCCGAACGACATCACGCGCAAGACTCCCGCGTGCTTCGAGCCCACCCTCGACTACGTGGTCGTCAAGATTCCGAAGTGGCAATTTGAAAAGTTTCCCGGCGCCGACGAATCGCTTGGACCGCAGATGAAATCCGTCGGCGAAGTGATGGCCATCGGCCGCACGTTCAAGGAAGCGTTGCAGAAGGGAATTCGCGCGCTCGATACCGGCAAGCGGGTGGGCTCGGAAAAAATCGAACCCAAGATCCTCACCCAGCGCCTGGTAACGCCGCATCCCGAGCGGCTTTCCTACGTGCGCTATGCCATTCGCCAGGGGCACACCATCAAGCAAATCGCGAAGATGACATCGATTGATCCCTGGTTCCTCTACCAGCTCAAAGAGATTAACGACATGCAACTTGAGCTGGAAAAGCACCCGATGGAATCGGTCCCCACCGAGGTGCTGCGCGAAGCCAAGCGCATGGGCTTCTCCGACGGGCGTCTTGCCGGGACGTGGCGCCTGGACGGCAAAGGCGGCCAGGAAAAAGTTCGCCATTTCCGCAAGAAGCACGGACTGAAGCCGGTTTACAAGCGGGTGGACACGTGCGCGGCGGAGTTCGAAAGCTACACTCCCTATCTCTACTCTACTTACGAAGAAGAAGACGAGGCCGCGCCCACCGCGAAGAAGAAGGTCGTCATTCTTGGTTCCGGCCCCAACCGCATCGGGCAGGGAATTGAATTTGATTACTGCTGCTGCCACGCCAGCTACGCGCTGCGGGAGGACGGCTACGAAACGATCATGATCAACTGCAATCCGGAGACGGTCTCGACCGACTACGACACCAGCGACCGCCTCTACTTCGAGCCGCTCACGCTCGAAGACGTGTTCGCGGTCTGCGAGCATGAAGCCTCCGCCGGCGCACCGGTTGGCGTAATCGTACAGTTCGGCGGCCAGACGCCCCTGAATCTCTCGCTGCCCCTCAAGGCTGCCGGCGTCAACATCATTGGCACCACGCCCGAATCAATTGATCTGGCCGAAGACCGCAAGCGTTTCGGGAAGCTGCTGGAGGAACTCGACATCCCGCAAGCTCCCGGCGCCATGGTCGGCTCAGTCGAGGAGGCGGTCGAAGCGGCGAAGAAGATCGGATTTCCTGTGCTGGTTCGTCCTTCGTATGTACTCGGAGGGCGAGCCATGGTCATCGCCTACGACGAAGACACGATCACGCAGTACATGAAGCAAGCAGTCGAGTATTCACAAGACCGCCCCATCCTCATCGATAAATTTCTGGAAGACGCGATTGAAGTCGACGTGGACACGCTCTCCGATGGCGAGGACGTGGTGATCGGCGGCATCATGCAGCATATCGAAGAGGCCGGCATCCATTCCGGCGACTCTTCGTGCGTGTTGCCTGCGGTTGACATCCCCGAGCCGCTGCTCCAGCGCATGCGCGAATACACGTTTAAACTGGCGCGCGCGCTCAAGGTGATCGGCCTGATGAACGTGCAGTTCGCGATCCCGCGCGGATCCAACGGAGGGACAGGCGCCCCCGCCCGTCCAGGCACCCAGACCGCGGATGGAAAGGGCAAGGTCTACGTGCTGGAAGTGAACCCTCGCGCCTCGCGCACCGTGCCCTTCGTTTCAAAAGCTACTGGCGTGCCCATGGCCAAGATTGCCGCGCGCCTCATGACCGGGCGCAAGCTGCGCGAGTTCCTTCCGGAATACGTAGAGCGCGGCACAGACCTCGACACGGGCCGCTGTTTCTACGTGAAATCGCCGGTATTTCCCTGGTCGAAATTTCCCGGCGTCGATACTGTGCTCGGTCCCGAGATGCGGTCTACCGGAGAAGTCATGGGCATCGCTGACAATTTCGGCGAGGCCTTCGCGAAAGCGCAAATTGCTGCCGGCCAAAAACTACCGACGCAGGGTACGGTCTTCATCAGCGTCACCGACCATGACAAGCCGCACGTGGTTGAGGTCGCGCATCGCTTCGTGGACATGGGGTTCAAACTAGTGGCCACGCACGGCACGGCCGACATTCTGGAAGAAGCGGGCTTGGCAGTTGACCGCGTCTACAAGGTGAAAGAAGGCCGCCCCAATGCGGTGGACCTGATCAAAGCCGATCGCATTCAATTGATCATAAATACGCCGCATGGTCCCGATCCCTACTTCGACGAGAAGGCAATCCGCCGCGCCGCAGTCACTGGTCACATCACGACCATTACAACGCTCTCCGCTGCCCGAGCTGCCGCGGAAGGTATCGCCGCGCTGCAGCGCGGAGAAGTGCGCGTACAAGCGCTGCAGGCGCTGCACGCGGAGCGGATCGCTGCGAAGTAACTGCTCATGAACAGAGCCTCTTTCGTCCTCATCGCGGTTCTTGGCCTTCCCCTCTTCATCGCCGCCGCCGTCTTGGGCCCGGCCGCTTTCGATATCGTTTTCCATCGGCGACCGCCAGAGCGCTTTCTGATTCCGGCGAGATACAGCGGCTGGGTGCGCGTCGATTTCCGCCAGAAAGGCGCGCCGCCATTGCCGATGGAAGACGGCCGCATTCTGCTCAAACTCGATGCGCACGGAACGCTGCAAACTTCCTCCGATCCGCAGTCCGGCCACGGCAAAGACGATTTTTTCTACTACGCGGGCGACCACCGCACGCCGCTTTCGAACGCCGGAGTTTGCAAGGGCGGCATGGTCTGGCAAATTGAGACCATGGTCGATGAAAGCAGTTCCACGCCGTTCGCTCGCTTTTTTGTCGGGACCGAAGACCAGTATCGCCACGAAGTCGATCCCACGGGGAAGTCGCCGGCCTGCGAGTGAATTTTCCTGGCCTGACCTCAAGATGACAAAGTCTCAACCCAGGCTCCATAATTGAATCGGGGTCGCAAACGACCAACGACTGGCGACCAACGACTGGCAACTATCAACTATTAACGGTCAACTGGGGGTCCCGCCATGCTTTTATCCGGAATCTTTCCGCCCATCACGACGCCCTTCAATCCTGACGGCGAAATCTATTACAAAAAGATCGAAGCGAACGTCGAGCGCTATTCGCGCACGCCGGTCGCCGGCATGGTGGTGCTCGGCTCAACCGGCGAAGCCATCCTGCTTTCCGACCAGGAACGCCGCGACGTGCTGAAGACGGCGATCGCTGCCGCCGCGCCCAATAAAGTCATGATCGCAGGCACCGGCATCGAGTCTGCACATGAAACTCTTCGTCTCACCGAATACGCCGCTGAGCTCGGCTACGACGCCGCCATGGTGCGCACTCCGCACTACTACAAGAAGCAGATGTGGCCGGCGAACCTGCTCGCCTTCTATCGCACGGTCGCCGACCGATCCGCGCTGCCGATTATCATCTACAATTTCCCGCAGGCCACCGGATACGACATTCCCGCCGAAGTCGTGATCGAACTCGCCGGCCATCCCAACATCGTCGCCATCAAGGAATCCAGCGGCAACCTCGACAAGGTGAAAGCCATGGTCGAGGGCACGCGCCAAATAAAAAGGCAGGCTACTGTGACCGAGACGTTCGAGGCCGTGACTCCGCGCATGTTGAAGGCGGCCGCTGCGGAAAGCGAAAAACAGAGCAGGGAACTGGTCAGCGTGGCCAGCTTGACAAGCACCGCAGCGGAAGCCCCGCTGCGCCCGTCGTCGACATCGGCGCCATCTTCGAGCGCGGTAAGCGTCGTAGGAAAATTGAAGACGCGGCAGAAGGAAGTCGGCTTCCAGGTCATGGTCGGCGCCGCTCACCAACTCGAACCGTCGCTCGGACTGGGAGCGGTCGGCGCCATTCTCGCGCTTGCGTGTCCAGCACCCACCGCGTGTTACGAAATCTACGCCGCACTCAAGGACGGAGACAACGCGCTCGCCCGCGAAAAACAGGAACGCGTGAAACTAGCTACCCAGCGCGTGGTCGGTGAACTCGGCGTCCCCGGTGTGAAGTACGCGATGGACCTCAACGGCTACTATGGAGGCCCGTCGCGGCTGCCATTTTTGCCGCTCTCCGGCGAGCAGAAAGTGGAGATCGAGAAATTGATGGCGGGGATCAAGAGCTAAGGGATTTGTGCAGGCCGGGCTCGGCATCATACTTTCTTGTGATGGGCGTCGCCTTTCTCTATAATTAGAACGAACGTTCGAACATTATGGCTACCTTGCCCGCAACCCGTGCTTCGCGGCGTCAGAGCAAAGTTGCCAGGAGAACGCCCAGTCCGGCGGCTGGGACCCGTTTCGACCGTCGCCTCGGGCAGATTCTCGACCATGCCACGGAAGTCTTTTGCCTCAAGGGATACGAAGGCGCCTCCATGCGAGATATTTCCCGCGCCACCGGTATGTCGCTGGCGGGGCTTTATTACTACTTCGAGTCTAAAGAGCGCCTGCTGTTCCTGATTCAGAAGCACACTTTCACCACCATTCTCGCAAAGCTCAAAGCGCGGCTCGAGAATGTCACGGACCCCGAGCAGCGCATCCGCTTCTTCATCCTGAATCACCTCGAATATTTTGTTAGCAACCAGCAGGGGCTGAAGGTGCTCTCGCATGAAGACGACTCTTTGAAGAACGGCTTGGGCTCCGAGATCGCCGGTATCAAGCGCGAGTACTACCACATCTGCCTCGGACTGATGGAAGACCTCCGGCGCAGAGGCGGCCTCGATTTCAACACACGCACCGCGGTGATGAGCCTGTTCGGCATGATCAACTGGATCTACACCTGGTACAACCCGCGCGTCGATGGCAACGCCGAAGATCTCGCGGAGCAGATGGGCAACCTTTTTCTCAAGGGAATTGTGCACGGCAGCAAGCCGCGCAAGAAAAGTTAACCCAAAGAAGTTAACGCAAACGTTAACTCGAAAATAATAAGGAGCAATTTATGGCGACCACGACGCAGCCGGCGACCGGCGAAACCACCAAACAGCTCATCAACTATCGCACCAACGCCGGCGTGGCCGTGATCGAGTTGAACGATCCTCCGGCGAACACCTACACCTACGAAATGAACCGCCAGCTCGATGAGGCCATCCTCAGCGCGCGAATGGATAACGATGTGCAAGTGATCGTGCTCACGGGCGCAGGCGACAAGTTTTTTTCCGCCGGCGCGAACATCAAGATGCTGGCCTCGGTCGATCCAACGTTCAAGTACTACTTCTGCCTGCACGCGAATGAAACGCTGCTGCGGCTGGAGCACACGCCGAAACTCGTGATCGCCGCCCTCAATGGGCATTGCGTCGGCGGCGGCCTCGAGATCGCCATGGCTGCCGACCTACGAATTGCCCGCAAAGATGCCGGCAAGATCGGCCTTCCCGAGGTCAACCTCGGTGTGCTTCCCGGCACCGGCGGAACGCAGCGCCTGTCGCGTCTGGTAGGAAAAAGCAAAGCCATCGAACTGATGATCACCGGCAATACGTTTTCGTTCGAAGAAGCGCAGGAGTTCGGCATTGTGAATGACATTTTCGAGCGCGATGGCTTCATGGAGAACATCCTGGAGTACGCGCGCCAGTTCACGCCGCCAAACAAGGCTGCGAAAGCCGTGGGACGAATCAAGCGGGCCGTGCAGACCGGGTGGGAAATCCCAATGGAATCGGCTTTGGCCGTCGAGCGGGAAAACCAGCAGATCTTGTTCCAGAGCGATGACGCCAAAGAAGGCTTGGCTGCTTACGTGGAGAAGCGTCCGGCTGTGTTTACGGCGAAGTAATTTCGGCCGCGTAGAGACGGAGTTTGCTCCGTCTCAGAATGCTGAACAACTCTGGCTTCAATTAGGTTTTTGGGAAGGGCACATTAGCCGTGCCGCGCGGAGCCAATAAAGACGAGGGCTTCAGCCCCTGAGGTCTTATGCCAGGCAAAGTAGCGAAAATCGGAAACTTCAGCGACTGGGTCGGTCTATTCAACGAGTGGCGCAAGGAAGTTGGCGTCAACAAGGACGACGTCGAGGCCTTCCACTTCGATACGCTCTACGGAGCGATCGAGACCGGGGAGATCCAGTTCGGTTCTTACAAAGGCCGCAACAAGTGGGAAAACCTGCGCCAGGTTCCCACGCAGCAGATGCGGGACGCGCTGATGAACATGATCATCTACCAGGGCGACACCGAATTTGCCAGCGTGGAGCAGCAGCGCAACCTGTTTGAAACCGCGCCGACGGAATATGATCGCCGAGCCCTCACTCGCGTCATGATCGAAGAGATGCGCCACGGCTGGCAGATGTGCGCGCTGCTCATCGACTTCTTCGGTTCCTCCGGCAAGGTGGAAGCGCAGAAAATGCTGGAGCGCCGCGCGTTTGAGAACAAGCGCCTGCTGGGCACCTTCAACGTCGACGTCGATAACTGGCTGGACTTTTTCACCTACACCGATTTCGTGGACCGCGACGGCAAGTTCCAGTTGCAGATGCTGAAGTATTCGGCGTTTGCGCCGCTCGGACGCTCGACTTCTTACATGCTGCGCGAGGAAGCCTTCCACATGGGAACCGGCAACGACGGTCTGCGCCGCGTGGTCGAAGCGGGCGTGATCCCGCGGTGGCTGCTGCAAAAATACCTGAACAAGTGGATCTCGAGCTCGTTCGACCTTTTCGGTACGGATCATTCTTCCTCAGCGCACTGGGCCTACGTCTGGGGAATCAAAGGCCGGTACGACGAACTGCAGAACGATAAGGCCGCCGACCTCGACGACCTGAACGACTCCAGCCGCCACCTCTATCGTCAGGAAGTTGCGGGATTGATCGAGCGGCTGAACACGTTCCTGAAGCCAGGCGAGAAAAAGTTATACACGCCGGACATCCACTTTAATCGCAGCATCGGACAATGGGCAGGGAAGAAGTACCACTGCGAGACCGGTGCACCGTTGGACGATCGCAGCTACGAGCAGCACTGTGAAGAGAATTTGCCCAGCGCGAAAGACAAAGAACTGCTGCTCGACATCATCCGCAACGAGAAAAAGTGGATCAAAGAGAAAGAAGGGGCGCGCGATCCGCTGTCGACCATTGGCGAGCCGCGCAAGTCGGCAATTAACATCTAGCTCGTGTGGGGCGGGCACTCTTGTCCGCCTGAACTGGACCTACCGCGGAGGCATGGAGAAAGGCAAAAAGGGATCTGCGATCTCCTGTGTTCTCTCTGGTGAAAAATAGTCAGCGCCGAAGGTGGTCACCGCCCCCAAATTTCGAGTCGAAGATGAACTGATCTCGACTGCGGACGCGCGCGAGGGTATCATTGCCTTCCTCGACAAACGACCACCGAAATGGACAAGCAAATAGAGGATGCGAAGGTCGAGACCGGGACAAAGAACGGGGCGAAACAGCCCTACCGTTCCGGCCACCTTATGTGCCGCACGCCATTGTGGGGCGTGGCGGGCTTCCTCGGCTGTGCCTACTTCGCGTGGATTTCGTTTAGCCATGTCGCTCGCAACGAGTATGACTGGCCGCACGACCTCTGGACCGCCGCGACCTACATCGTGTGGATCCTTCTGCTGGCCGGCCTGGCGCTCGACACGCGCTGCCTGCGCGAGCGCGTGTTTTTCAGCCTGCTCGTCATCAATTTTGTGGTCGGCTGTGGGTTGACACTGTGGCGGAACATTCCGTCCGCCGATGTGCGTGGGGCTCGAATTGGAACTGGTGCGCTCTGGGCCGTGGCCGCGCTGGTGAGTCTGACCACGCTGAGAAGTGCGCCTGAGCTTCGAGGGAATGGCGAGGGATAACCTTGCGGATGGCTTGGCCTCCGCGCTTAGCCTCTGAAGGGGAGTCTGATTTTCCGTAGAGACGCGGCAAGCCCCGGCTCCGCACGCATGGATCAAACTATGGACTTCGAAATCTCTCCCGGACAGGTCAAGTCGTTGCAACAGCGCGGGGAAACATTCACGCTGCTCGATGTCCGCGAGGCTTGGGAGTATGACGCCTCGCACATCCAAGGGGCTAAGCACATTCCGATGGGCGACATTCCGACGCGGGCTCACCAGGAACTCGATCCCGACGATCACATCGTAGTGATGTGCCATCACGGGGTGCGCTCGTTGACAGTCACCAACTGGCTCCGCCAGCAGGGATACGAAAAAGTTCAATCCATGCGCGGCGGGATCGACGGCTGGGCGCGGACGGTGGATCCGAAAGTGCCGCTGTATTAGTGCGCGATGTTGCGGCCCTCAGGGGCTAAAGCCCGCATTATTTGTGACGCTGAGCGGCACGGCTAAAAGCCGTGCCCTTCCCCAGACCTTTTACGAAGTCTGTTCGAATTGTGATGTCGGTTCTAGCGGAACTGGCAACTGGCAACTGATCGTGATCACTGACTGCCACATCCACATTGGGCCGATCGAACTGTTCAAGCCGCATGCGCTTGAACTGATGAAGCGCAAGCGTGCCAATTTCGATGAGATTGCCGAATATTGCCGCTCGCCCAAGGCTTTCCTGAAATATCTGGACCGTTGCGGCGTTGACCGTGCTGCGTTGATTAACTATGTGGCGCCAGAAGTGATCGGCTTTACGTCCGAAGTCAATCAGTTCGTCGCCGATTACACGAAGTACGATCCCAAGCGCCTGATCTCCTGTGGCAGCCTGCATCCGCGGCACACGACCAACATCATGGCGGATGTCGAGCACATCCTGCGTCTCGGTCTTCGCATGATCAAGATCCACCCGCCGCATCAACTGCTGTTTCCAAACGATTATCTGAACGGAGTTACGGAACTGGAAATCATCTACCGGGCTGCCGAAGCCAATGGGATTCCCGTCATGTTCCACACGGGGACGTCGATTTTCCCTGGAGCGCGCAATAAATACGGCGACCCGATTTATGTTGACGATGTCGCGGTTGATTTCCCAAAGCTCAAAATCCTGCTGGCACACGGCGGGCGGCCGCTCTGGATGGGCACTGCGTTTTTCCTTATTCGCCGGCACCCGAACATCTATCTCGACATCAGCGGCATTCCACCGAAAACGCTGCTGAAGTATTTTCCGCGGCTGGATGAGATCGCACACAAGACGCTATTTGGCACCGACTGGCCGGGCCCGGGTGTTCCGGACGTCAAGCGGAATCTTGAGGAATTCAAGGCTCTGCCTATTCGCGAAGAGATGCGAGAACAGATATTGAGCAAGACGGCGGCCTCGCTCTGGCCGGAATGATTCTTCTATTCGCCTGCCGCCTTGGCTCCAGCTTTCGTGCCGGTCAGTTCGTTGGCCAGAGCTTCGGCGCCGTAAATTTTGCGCAGCGCTTCGATGATGCCGCGCGAATCGACATGCACAGCCCGCGCCTGGCGGTCGTCGTAGTAGAAGTCCAAGACGAGCGACTGGATATTTCCATCGAAAATAATCCCGACCACTTCGCCTGCCTTATTCACGGTCGGGCTGCCCGAGTTGCCGCCGATGATGTCGGCGGTGGAAACATAATTCAATGGCGTCTGGAGATTGAGTTTCGCCTTCATCTTCGGCCAGCTGGCGGCCAGATTGAACGGAGGCTTGTTACCGTGCTCTTCCGCATGCTGGAAGGCGCCGGCGAACGTGGTGTAGTACGGAATCTTTTTCCCATTCTCCTCATACCCCTTCACCGTGCCATAACTGAGGCGCAGGGTGAAGGTCGCGTCCGGAGGCTGGGTGAAGCCCGTCTGGGCAAACCGCGCCCGAGCAATGGTTGCGCCGTCGCGACGCACTGCCGCATCGACCTCATCGTCAAAGCGCTTGCGTACTGCCCGTGCCTCGGGATCCACGTTGCGCATCAGGACGATCAGTCGGTCCGTGCTGGCATCCACCGCCGCCTTTCCTCCTGCATAAAGCTGCTTGCGCAGAGCCACATCCTCCAACTTTGTACCGGCGATCAGTGCTTTAGCAGCTTCTTCGGGAGACTTGCCATTCAATGCCAACTTCACGGCCGGATCGTCGGGGCCGAGCGCTTCCTGCATCTGTGCCAGGCCGACGGCTAAAGTCGCAGTCTCGAGATTCTTGTAGATGGGAGCGGAGCTGAACAGTTGCTGCTCCAGCGAGGGCAGGTTGGAATCACGATACTCGCGCAGACGATCGCCATTCGGTTTCGATTTCTCCTCCGCGGCACGAACCAGAGTTCGGGCGTCTGCCACCAGGTCCGAGTTGAGACCACGCAGCCGCTCGACGTAGGTAAGCGGGTCATAAATTTCCCGGTTAACCTTCATGGCGTTGGAAATCGCTTCCCAGGGGTTGGGCTCGCCCCGATTCTTATCCATGTAGGCTTTTTCCCGCTCGTGTTCCGCGGTGTTCATCTGTGACATCACGGCCATATCCTGCAGCCCTTCATACATGCCCTTGAACGCCTTCTGTGAATTCTGCAATCCGAAAATGTCTTCCTGGGCTACGCGCGCATTCTCCTCCGACTGCGCACTGAATGTCTGGAGCATGTCAATCCGGCGCTTGTAGCTGGCCAGGCGCGAGGGATAGTCCACATTTTTCAGAAACTGTAGTTCCGCCACCGTTCTCAGGCGATCTGTTCCTCCCGGGTGCCCAGAAACGAAAATCAGATCACCATCTTTGACTCCTACTTTGGACCATTGCAGGTAATTGTCGAGATGGACCGGCTTGTCATTCTCATAGACACGAAAGAACGTGATGTCCAAGTCATAGCGCGGGAATGTGAAGTTGTCGGGATCGCCGCCGAAAAATGCCGCGTCATATTCGGGCGCAAACACCAGGCGCACGTCGGTGTATTTCTTGTATTTATAGAGGTTGTAAACCTCGCCCGAGTAGAGTGTGACCACGTCGCAGCGCAGGCCGGTCGAAGTCGTGCAGTCCTTTTCGATCGCGCTCATGGCGGAGCGCTGTGCCTGACCAGCGTCGGCGGCCGACAGGGTTGCGGGCGCAGCGGCTTTCACCTTGGCGGTGACGTCGTCGATGCCAACCAGCACATTCAGTTCAAGATCGGGACACTTGGCTTCCTCCGCCTGGATCTTGGCGTAAAAGCCGGTCTTCATGTAATCAGTGCCGGAGGTGCCGAGTTTCTCGATGCAGTCGGCGCCCACGTGATGATTCGTGAATGCCAGGCCGTCGGCCGACACGAACGAACCTGAGCCTCCATTGTTAAAGCGCACCGACGACAGCCGGAGGTGGTCCAGCCACTCCTGCGTCGGCAGAAAGCCGTATTCCTTCTGGACCCGATCTTTCGGGAAAGCGTTGTATAACCACATGCCCTCGTCGGCGAGCGCGAGGGGTGTTGCGAGGGCGAGGATGAGGCCAAAGATGAGCAGTCTTGTCTTCATGAATTTCTCCGCATAGTTCTGCGCATGGTTCTGGGGAACTCTGGCGGAGGGCCAGACTTCCTCCAGCGACAAAGGGCAAACTCGTAATTCTACGCCGCGCGCACTTCCAAACCAAGAGCTCGCCGCGGCCGGTAGTGGGTCAGTTTGAAAGACACATTCCCCCAGCGGCTAAAGCCGCTATTGATTTTGCGGCAGTTGCGGCACGGCTGAAGCCGTGCCCTTTCAAAACAAATTCAAACTGACGCACTACCCCGCGGCCCGCGCACCATTGCGCGATAGGCCCTGTCCTGTGGTCATTTGCTTGGCCTTTAGGATATGTCCTAAGGTCGTAATCAAGCAGCGCGGTTACGTGGGGAGCGCAAAGTCAACACTACTTGGTAGCCGTTTGGCATCCTCCGCCATGGCTGTGTTTTCCCAACCGTGCCGTACCGGGCTCGTCTGCCCCAGGCGACGCCTTTTCAAGGTGGTGTATATGAAGTACCTGTTTCGCGTGCTCGCACTGCTCGCGATCGCTCTCGCTCCGGAGCTTTCCGCCGGACAAGCGGGTTACCAGGTTGTCGCCGTCGAAGACGGAGGAACGATCAAGGGAACCGTGAAGTGGCAGGGAGCCTTGCCTCACTTGGTGGCCTCCGAAATCAACAGAGACCCGCAGATCTGCGACCCGTTGGGGCAGAAGCGTCGCGACCTTGAGCGGTTGCTGGTCGCTCCGAACGGTGGTGTGGCCAACACGGTCGTGTTTCTCAGGAATATCACCCGGGGCAAAGCGATGGACCTGCCCGCCTCGCGCCGGTTTCTCAACCAGAAGACCTGCCGCTACGAACCGCACATCCTGCTGGTACCCTTGGATGCGACTTTGACCGTGAAGAGCAACGACCCCTTGCTGCACACCGTACAGATGACGGGGAACGCGGATTACAACCTGCCCTTTACCGCAGATGGGCAGGTAATCGATCGCCCCATGGTCCGCGAAGGCACAGTAGACCTGCGCTGCAACGTACATGTTTGGATGAATGGCGAAATGATAGTAGCGCCGCATCCCTACTATACGGTGACCGACGCGGATGGCAACTTCCAGCTCACACAGGTTCCTCCTGGCGACTACGAAATCGTTGCCTGGCACGAAGGATGGAGGGTGGTTGGCGAGAGCGCACTCTATGATATTGCGACGCAGGTGCGGGTGAAGCGCCCCATTTTCGCCGATCCCGTATTCTGGAGCAAAGCCGTCACGGTTTCTCCCCGCAGAACGGTGGGCGTGAATTTCACCCTCGGGGAGCACACGCCGCAGATGGCTCAAGGACATTGAGGTTTTAGGCTGCTGATGGCAACCGGTCGCCCCTGCCCGCGACCGGAAGCCTGATTCTTGCACCGAACGTCACTACGACATCAGTACAATGGAAGCAGCATGATGCGGCGGGTCTATCTCGACAACAACGCGACCACTCCGGTGCTCCCCGAGGTTCTGGAGGCCATGCGGCCTTACTTTAGGGAGCACTTTGGCAACGCGTCCTCCATCCACCATCATGGACAGGAGACGCGGGCCGCCGTCGACCGTGCGCGCGAATCCGTGGCCACGCTGCTGGGCTGCCGCGCCTCCGAGGTCGTGTTTACCAGCGGCGGTACGGAAGCCGACAATCTTGCGATATTTGGGCTGGCAAATTTCGGGTTAGGGCCGGGCGAGCATGTCATCACCTCTACCATCGAACATCACGCCGTACTCAATGCCTGCAAGCATCTCGCCAAGTATCGTGGGATGACGGGATGCGAAGTCACCTACATTCCGGTGGATGGCCGCGGCGTGGTGGATCCTGCGGATGTGAAGCGCGCGATCCGGCCGAGTACGAAGTTGATCACAGTAATGTTCGCCAACAACGAGACCGGCGTCGTGCAACCCGTCGCAGAGATTGGAAAGATTGCTGCCGAGGCCGACATTTACTTCCACACTGACGCGGTGCAAGCGGCGGGGAAGATCCCAATCGATGTCAACAAGATCGGATGCGATCTACTGACCATCTCTGGCCACAAGATTCATGGGCCGCAGGGTGTGGGCGCGCTCTACGTCCGCAAGGGAACTCAGCTTGAGCCCATGCTCTATGGCGGGAGTCATGAACGCTCTCGCCGCGCCGGGACGGAGAACGTTCCGGGCATCGTAGGTTTAGGCAAGGCCGCTGAGTTGGCCATTGCTGGCTTCGAACGCGGCGACGATCTTAAGATGGCCGCTGCGCGTGACCATCTGGAGAGGGAACTGCTCGAGATCGAAGCCACCGGCTTAAACGGCGAAGGCGCGCCGCGCGTGCCAAATACGACCAACATTTATTTCGATTCCATCGACGGCGAGGCACTGGTCATCGCGTTGGACTTGAAGGGACTGGCCGTCTCGACCGGCGCTGCTTGCTCTTCCGGGGCGATCGAACCGTCACACGTGCTGGTGGCAATGGGTCTGCGTCCGGACCGCGCGAAAGCCAGCATCCGCTTCAGTCTCGGGAAGCAGAATACGGCGGAGGATGTGGATTTCGCTATCGACTTGATTCCGGAAACGGTCGCGCGTCTGCGGGAGTTATCGCCGGTGTGGCCAAAGAGCGCCGTTAGCCGTTAGCACTTAGTATTTAACCGAACTGGAATCGTGAAAAGTTAAATGCAAATTGCCAAGTGCTAAGCGCTGAAACCATCGCCGTCGCCATGTCGGGAGGAGTCGACTCCTCAACCGTCGCGGCCATGCTGCGTGCCGAAGGGCGCAACGTCATCGGCCTGACCATGCAACTCTGGAACCAGCGCCGTCTCGCCGGACACGCAGGCATGCCGCAATCCGTCCAGGGCCGGTGCTGTTCGATCGACGACGTCTACGATGCTCGCCGCGTGGCCGAGACCCTGGGCATCCCTTACTACGTGGTCAATCACGAAGAGCGCTTTGAGCGTGATGTGGTTCGGCCGTTCGTCGAGGAGTATCTTGCGGGGCGCACGCCGATCCCGTGTAGTCTCTGCAACAATCACTTGAAGTTTGACCAGCTTCTTGTTGTAGCGCGGCAGATTGGCGCCGATCAGATTGCCACCGGACATTATGCCAAGGTCGTCTTTGACGAGCGGCTCAACCGCTGGCTGCTGAAGCGCCCAGCCGACAAGTCCAAAGACCAGACTTACTTTCTCTTTGGCCTTACGCAGGAGCAATTGAGCCGCACCCTGTTCCCGCTCGGTGGCATGACCAAGCCGGAAGTACGCGAACTTGCCCGCAAGCACAACCTCGTGATCGCCGAAAAGCCGGATTCGCAGGAAATCTGCTTCGTCCCCGGCGGCGACTACAAGCGCTTTCTTGAAGCCTATCTCGCCGAGCAAGGAGACAGGCCGGCACGGATTGCCGGAGAGAAAATTGCCGGTGAGATGGTTGCCGGCGAGATGGTTACCAGCGACGGCAAGGTGATCGGCGAACACGCTGGCGTGCACAACTTCACGGTCGGCCAGCGCAAGGGGCTCGGTGTAGCCACGGGCTCGCCGCTCTATGTGATTCAAATCAAGAACGACACGCGGCAAGTGGTGGTCGGCAAGGACGAGGAGCTTTACTCGCGCACTCTCCGCGCGTGCCGGGTGAACCTGATTTCAACGGCTGAGCTGCGCGAGCCCATGCGGGTCGCAGTGAAGATCCGCCACAAACATCAACCTGCACCAGCCATCATTGAATCTGCCGGGCCGGACGAAGTCCGAGTTACCTTTGACGAGCCGCAGCGCGCGCTCACGCCCGGCCAGGCCGCCGTCTTCTACGATGGTGACATCGTCGTCGGCGGTGGTTGGATCGAAAACTCCGCGCAGTAAGAACCGTTCACCAGCCGCCTGGTTACTGCGAATGAGTTACCGACGATTACGTTTGTATGATTTTCATGGCACCTTCGTGGCCTAGACCTGCCGATGAAGCAGGGTTAAGGTTAATTCACGACGGGCCCTTCGTATCTCTCCCCAGTAAAAGGTCCGGCGTGGGGAGCGATTGTATGAAAATTTGGCATCTCTGTTATGCGGCATTGGGGATTGCGGTGGCGCGCTGGATTTTTAAGCGTCAACCAATGCAGGTAACCGATCCGATCACCCGTTTTCGTACCTCTGGCCTGCTGTAAGTAGCGGTTTGTGAAAAGGGCCTGGGCGCGTCCCGTTGCGCGTCGCTCCGTTTGAGCGCGTCCAGGCCATTCCCCATCCCTGGAAGTGCTAGTACCACCGTGTCCCTCCGGTAACTTCTTTTCCGTTCCATCTCGCCTAAACTTTCCATGTGGACCCGCTGAGCGCGCAGGCGCCCCTCGGCGACCGAAATCATGCGATCCAGATTCCCCAGCTTGCGGTTGGTTGCGCCCGGTGTGCTGATCTTTGCGCTGCTGTCGCCGTTAGCCGCTTCGGCGCAAGACGATGCCCCCTCGCTCGGCGACCTCGCACGCGACCTGCGCGAAAATAAATTGCAGCAGCCGCAACAACAACCGGGCTCAGCCCGCACGGTGATCGATAACGACAATCTGACCCAGGTCATGGAGGACGCCAAGAAAACAAGGCCGGTCAAACAAGACAAGACCGTGTTTTCCATTGACCCATCCGGCAATACTCTCAAAGTATCGTCACCCGATGTGACCTGCAGTCTGTCTTTCAACGCCCGGGCCGGTTCGCTGCTGATCAAGCCCGTTCTGATCGAAGATTTGCCGCTCGCCGAGTTGCTCAAAATAGACGGCCCCGGTTCCATTCAGGATGAAAGTCTGCAACTGGAAGTATTCAATGGAACTGACTGGGATCTTCGCGAAATCACCATTGGTCTGACGCTCGAACGCAAGCCTGGAGAGAATGCCGAAGTGGCCGCGCGCGCGCGCGTGATTCCCGCCGCTCAAGGCGTTGCGCCAGTCGCCATCGAGCGGCGTTCCGATGTAACGCTCCTCTATCACCTCAAGGCCATGGCCAAGCCCTTAAGCACAACCGCGTTTCACGAAAATATTGGGATCACCCCCGGCCCCGATGAAGATTGGCGATGGTCGATCGTCGAAGCGAAAGGAATCCGGCCGTCGCAAGCGCAGCCGGCGCCCGATTCGCTGCCAGATCCGCTGTTTTCTACTCCATCGCCGTTCGTGCCGGGCTCGAACGAGCCGCAGGATGCGCCCGGGCCGACCGCAACTTCCATTCCACCCGCTCCAACCGCGCCCGCAACTCCGGACAACCCGGCACAGGACAAGCCGGGTCTCGACAAGTCTTCGAGCCGAGGCTCAACTCCGCAGCGATAGCGCGTCCCCCCAACCGCTAAACGGGGCGCCTGATTTCCCGTAGAGACGCGGCTTGCCGCGTCTCTCGCCGCGTCCAGAGGAGACCGGGCAAGCCCGGTCTCTACACATCAATCGTCGGCAGGAAGCGCGGCTTCTGACGGGCTTTCGTCAGCTGCTCGAACGAATAAGCGATCTTGAGCAGGGTCGGTTCGCTCCAAGCGCATCCGAAGAAGGAGATGCCGACCGGCAAACCCCAGAGGTATCCAGCCGTCACATTGATATTGGGATAGCCGGCGACGGCGGCGGCGCTCGAACTGTTTCCGGCGGCGTGATCGCCATTGATCAGGTCGGTGAGGAGTCTACAAGCGTGCCCGGCCCTGACCCGGCCGGCGTGCTAGTATTTGGCGCATGTTCCGATCCCTGCGCTCCGCTGCCACAGCGTTCGTCTTCATCTTGGCTTTCGCCAGCGTACATGCACTCCAGGCTCAATCTTCCACCGCTCCCGCCGCCATCGTGCTCCACGCAGCCCACATTCTTGATGTGGAGCATGGCACGCTCGCGAGCCCCGGCGAGGTGCTGGTACGCGGCAATCGCATTGTTGAAGCTGGTTCTTCGGTCGCGCATCCCGATGGCGTCACGGTCATCGATTTGGGCGCGGCAACCCTGATGCCCGGACTCATCGACGTCCACGTCCATCTTTTCCTCCATCCTGGAGCCGAGGACCTGCAGACCGTCGTCGAATCCGTACCCGAGCGCACGATCCTCGCGGAGATCGCGGCGCGCGAGGATCTAATGGCGGGGTTCACGGCCGAGCGCGACATGGGAACCGAGGGCGCGGGGTCGGCGGACTCCGCCGTGCGCAATGCCATCGACTCCGGACTGATTCCCGGCCCGCGCATGAGCGTCAGCGGCAACGCCATCAGCATTCTCGGGGGCCATGAAGACGCAATCCACTTCAATCCCGCCGAGCACATCTCATCCAATGCCACTTACGCCAACAATGCCGATGAACTGGTGTCTGTGATACGGCAGCAGCTCAAGGAGGGCGCGGACTTCATCAAGATTTATCAAACGGGCGCCGATCGCTTTGCCGACGGCAAATTCACCACGCCCTACCAGTACACCGAGGCGCAGCTCGAAGCCGCCGTCGAGGAAACGGCACGCGTGGGCAAGCGCGTGGGCGTGCATTGCACCGGTGAACCCGGAGCTCTTTACGCTGTGAAGGCCGGAGTCGCCTCCATCGATCACGCCTACCAGCTCAGCCCCGAGACCATGCGCATCATGCATGAGAAGCAGATCTACGCCGTACCCACCTTTGCCATCGCCGAGTACTTCGCCGCCCATGCCGACTCGCCCGCCATGGCCGAACATGAGCGGGCGATGCAGGCCTTTCATGCCGACGAGTTTCGCAAGCAACTCGCGGCAGGCGTCCCCATGGCGGTGGGTTCCGATGTCGGCCCCTTTCCGCACGGGACTCAGGCGCGCGAGTTTGAGTTGATGGTGGAGTACGGAATGCCCGCCGCCGATGTGCTTCGCGCCAGCTTGTTGAACGGCGCCCGTCTCCTCGGTAAGCAGGACGCGATTGGCCAACTCAAGCCCGGCTTTTACGCCGATGTGATCGCGGTCCCCGGCGATCCGCTGCAAGATATCTCCGTGCTCACGCGCGTCGTCTTCATCATGAAGAATGGCGTCGTGTTCAGGAACGTATACCGGAAATAGTGCGGCGAAGGCTGAATGCGCCGAAGCCGCCCTTTTCGCCTGAGTCAATCGTCAGCACCGCGTCATACCGGTCGTCATACCGCTCCAAGGAGTTTTTATGAACATGCTCACACGCAAACTCTCGCTCGCTTCGCTTGCTCTTGCCTGCGCCTTCACTTCCTTTTGCGTGGCCCTGGCCCAGAGTGCTCCCGCGCAAGGGTCGCAGCCCGCCTCCGCACAGCACAAGTGGGCGCTGGTGCTGCATGGCGGCGCCGGAGTCATCGCGCGCTCTTCAATGTCTCCTGAAGCCGAGGCCAACTACCGTGCCGGCCTCAAGGAAGCGCTTACCGCCGCTGCCAACGTGCTCGATAAGGATGGCTCCTCGCTCGATGCTGTCGAAGCCGCCATCAAGCTGCTCGAAGATAATCCGCTCTTCAACGCCGGCCGTGGCGCGGTTTTCGCGGCGGATGGCACTAACCAGCTCGATGCTGCAATCATGGATGGCGAGACGATGCGGGCTGGCGCGGTTGCCGACGTGCAGCGCACGCGCCACCCCATCTCGCTCGCCCGCGCGGTCATGGAGCAGTCGCCCCATGTCATGCTGATCGGCTCCGGTGCCGATGAATTTGCCGCGCACGTGCACCTCGAACAGGTGGCGCCCAGCTTCTTCTTCACTGAGCGCCGCTGGCAGGAGCTTGTCCGCCAGCTCGAAAAGGATGGCTCGCCCATTCCTCCGCGCCCCGCGGGTGCGCCCGCGCCTCCGGCCAAGACCGGCGGCGCATTGGAGAGGCCTGACACGCACAGGTACGGAACGGTCGGTGTCGTCGCGCTTGACCGCCGTGGCAATACTGCGGCTGGTACCTCCACCGGTGGCATCACGGCCAAGCGCTGGAACCGAGTCGGCGACTCGCCCATCATCGGCGCGGGAACCTACGCTTCGAATCGTTCGTGTGCCGTCTCGGCAACGGGCACGGGTGAGTACTTCATCCGGCTCACCGTAGCGCGCACCATCTGCGCCCTCGTGCAATACAAGGGAATGAGCTTGCAGGAGGCCGCTGACGAGGTCGTGCAAAAGGATCTCTCCGCCATCCATGGCGACGGAGGGGTCGTCGCGCTTACGCCCGATGGTCAGCTGGCCTGGAGCTTCAATACTCCCGGGATGTTCCGCGCAAAGATAAAGGAAGGCGGTACGCCGCAAATCAGCGTCTATCGCGACGAACCGTAAAACTCCCGCACTTGATCTACACGGAGGCGTAGAGTTTCCGCAAAACCGGAAAATCCCATGATTAAGGAGCGACGCAGATCGTGCTTGGAGCAAAATAATGCTGGAGGAACTCCAGCGTCGCAACTATTCTGAGGTCACCATTGAGTCGAAAAACCGGTCAGGCTCAACCCGTGGAACGCGAGCATGGAGCGCGCGCCTCTGGTTTGAAAGGAACATAGGAACACACATGGATTTCGCATTCAGTAAGAAAGTCGAAGACTTGCAACGCCGTTTGCGGGCCTTCATGGATGAATACATCTATCCCAACGAGCAGCGCTTCCAGGATGAGGTCGAGCGCAACCGATGGTCGCCGACGGCCGTGATGGAAGAGCTCAAGGCGAAAGCTCGCGCGGCGGGTCTCTGGAACCTGTTCCTGCCCGATCACGACCACGGCGCCGGACTCACCAATCTCGAATACGCGCCCTTATGCGAGATCATGGGCCGCAGCATGATAGCTTCCGAGGTATTCAACTGCTCGGCGCCCGATACTGGGAACATGGAGGTGCTCGCTCGTTATGGCACGCCGGAGCAGAAGGAGCGCTGGTTGAAGCCCCTGCTCGCCGGTGAGATCCGCTCGTGCTTTGCCATGACGGAACCCGCGGTAGCTTCGTCGGACGCGACCAACATCGAGGCGAGCATCGTTCGGGACGGCAACGAGTATGTCCTTAATGGCCGTAAGTGGTGGGCCTCGGGAGCGGGCGACCCGCGCTGCAAGCTCGCGATCTTCATGGGCAAGACGGACCCTTCAGCCCCGCGTTATCAACAGCAGTCAATGGTGTTGGCGCCCATGTCCGCACCGGGAGTGAAGATCGAACGGCTGCTCACGGTATTTGGTTACGATCATGCGCCCCATGGACATGGCGAAGTCGTTTTTACGAATGTCCGGGTGCCGGTCTCGAACATGTTGCTGGGTGAAGGGCGGGGCTTTGAGATCGCGCAGGGACGGCTGGGACCTGGCCGCATTCATCACTGCATGCGGTGCATCGGGGTGGCCGAGCGCGCACTCGAAATCATGTGCGAACGGGTGCAATCGCGCGTGGCTTTCGGCAAACCGCTGGCCGAACAGGGAACCCTGCGCGCCCACATTGCTGCCTCGCGCATGGAGATCGAGCAGGCTCGTCTTTTGACTCTGAAGGCTGCCTACATGATGGACACGGTCGGCAACAAAGCAGCGCGGGCCGAGATCGCCATGATCAAAGTTATTGCGCCCAATGTGACGTTACGAGTTCTGGACAGGAGTATTCAAGCCCACGGCGGCGCCGGCGTTTCGCAGGATACTTTTCTCGCCAGCGCGTGGGCCAATGTTCGCACGCTGCGACTGGCCGACGGCCCGGATGAAGTGCACACGGAAGCGATTGCCAAGCTGGAACTCGCAAAGCGAAGTAAGCCGCGCGCGCAATCGCCACCCCACTGATCCGCCTGGCCTCGGCTTCGACTGAAACAATTGAGCTAACGGAGACTTACAGTCCGAGAGGTTCGCGATTTACTGACCCAGAGTGCCGGGACCCTCCGCATACTCAGGTTGATGCCACTTGGCGCCTCTCGTGAGGGAACATGAACAACTTGTCGGACATCTCCCTGAATTTGGATCGTGTTTTCCGCAGCGGCCTTGTGCACGGTTTCCTTCTCGCGATCGCATTTCTGACTCTCATCTTGGCTGCACCTCTCACCCGTGCTCAAGACAACTACGAAATCCAGGTGTACGAATCCGACCTGGTCGATCCAGCGCACACCATGGTTGAACTGCATAGCAACTTCACGATCGACGGCTCGAAAACGATCGTGGATGGTGTTTATCCCACCAATCACGCCGAGCACGAGACCGTCGAGATCACGCATGGCTTTAATGACTGGTTCGAGTGCGGCTTTTACATTTTCACCTCCATAACCGAGGGCCAAGGCTGGCAGTGGGTCGGGGGGCACATCCGTCCGCGCGTGGCCGTCCCTAAGAAATGGCACTGGCCCGTGGGTGTGAGCCTCTCGAATGAAATCGGCTACCAGAGGCGGCAATATTCTGTGGACACGTGGACGTGGGAAATCCGTCCGATTGTGGACCAAAAAGTCGGCCGATGGTATTGGTCTCTGAACCCTACGCTGGACCGGTCTTTCCACGGCGAGAGCGTGAACCAAGGCGTTGTCTTTTCACCGAACTTCAAATTCAGCTATGATTTCACGCCGAAAGTTGCTGGAGGTCTGGAATACTACGGTTCGGTGGGGCCAGTGACGGGATTCGATGTGGTCTCGCAACAGCAGCATCAGATTTTCCCCGCGATTGATTTGAATATCGCTCCGCAATGGGAGATCAATTTCGGCCTCGGCGTGGGTCTTACGGGCGCGACCGACCACCTGATTGCCAAGATGATCCTGGGTTATCGCTTTAATTTCTGACCGGGAACAGGAGCGGACAAGTGATAAAAGATCCGGAGGTCCGTTCAGACGTTCACTTGTCGGGCGAAACACTCGTTTGTCCAGCCCAGTACTTCTTGCGCAGATTTTTCTTCAGGATTTTTCCGGTTGCGGTCTTCGGTAGAGTCTCCACGAACTCGATGGAACGCGGGCACTTGAAATGAGCCAGACGAGAGCGGCAGAACTCGAGCAATTCCGATTCGCTCAGTTGGCGCCCCGGTTTCATGACCACCAACCCTTTGGGAACCTCCCCCCATTTTTCGTCGGGGACGGGGATGACGGCAGCCTCATAGACGTTTGGATGTGCCGCGAGAGCTTTCTCCACCTCGAGCGAGGAAATGTTTTCGCCGCCGCTCACGACGATGTCTTTCCGGCGATCGACAATTAGGATATAGCCATCCTCGTTAATGACCGCCATGTCTCCACTATGAAACCATCCACCGCGCAGGGCTTCGGCGCTGGCCTCGGGCTGTTGCCAGTAGCCCGCCATGACACCGTCACTGCGAGCGATGATCTCACCCATGGTTCTGCCATCGCGAGGTACATCCTTGTCTTCGAAATCCACTACACGAAGTTCGACGCCGGGGATGGCGTATCCGGTCATGGCCTGCGCCACAAAACGCTGTTCCCCCTCCGGTTGCAATCCTGGCTTGAGCTGGGAAGTGGACAGCACCGGTGCAGTTTCCGTCAGGCCATAACCCGAGAAGCAGGTGCAGCCGAGTTTTTCCTCGACCTCGCGCACCAGGGTTGGAGAGGATGCGGCCCCGCCTATGGAAATCCATTGCAGGCTGCTGAGGTCGTATTTTGGCCGCTCGGGTGAGTTGACCAAAGCCAACGCCATGATGGGCACAAGGCTCAAAGAGCGCACTTTCTCCCGCTCGATCAGACGGAAAACCTCTACGGGAAGAAAGCGCGAAATCATGACATGGCGGCCGCCCGCAAAGGTGATGGAATGGGCTGCGCCCCAACCATTGGCGTGAAACAACGGAATGGTGTGCAACTCCACGCTATCGGCGTTCGTGTTGAACCGGAGAGACACAGACAAGGCGTGGAGATAAACATTCCGGTGGGTCAGCATTACTCCTTTGGGATTGGCGCTGGTGCCGCTGGTGTAGAAGAGCTCGGCCAGGGAATTTTCGTCGAATTCCATGACGTCGGCGCGGTGGGGTGCCGCGTTCGCCAAGCTATCTTCATAATTCTTCGGCGTAAGCCAGCGTGCCTCGGGTGGGGCATCGAGCAAGAAGAAAGTCTGGATATTGGGAACGCTCTCCCGAAAAGAATTCACGACTTCGAGGAACTCTTTCTCCAGAAAAAGTAACTTTGCTCCGGAATCGTTCAGAATGTAGGCCAGTTCATGGGTTGCAAGCCGGATATTCAACGGAAGCAACACCGCGCCCGCCTCCAAAACACCGTAATACGCCTCCAGGAGTCGATGGCAGTTGAGGCTGAGAAACGCGACCCGGTCGCCGGGTTGCACTCCTGCTTCACGTAAAACACCAGCCAGGCGGCTTGCCCGTTCCGCAAGTTGCGCGTAAGTGAACCTCTGGTCCCCACAGACAACGGCGGTCTTGCCCGGGAACTGCTGCTCTGCATAACGCAAAAAGCGAAATGGAGTGAGAGGGATATTCATGACGTAGCCGAGTACTGCCAGGCCGACTGACCTCCCTCCACCACCAAAACATGGCCGGTGATGGAGTCGGAAGCGTCGGAAGCGAGAAAGACAGCAGCTCCTTTCAGGTCATGGCCTCTGCCCTCTGGCGCCCCAGTCCTATGGATCCCCCAGTTGACGATCGCAACGCGCCCCGTAAAGCCAAAAAGCTGCTTAACATTCATCCTCGAGATCCTGGCCCCGCTGCTGGCGCTCTGACGCCCGCAGACAGCCGTGGGAAAGCTTCTCCACCGAATCCGATCGCAAAGCCCCGCATCGCGTTTCCCGCCTTGTTTCTCCCTAGAAGCTAAGCCGCAGGCCGAGCTGGATCTCGCGCTTGGGCAAGGCGGAGGTGAAGGCCAGGGGTGTACTGGATGTCGCGGTTCCTCCACCCTGTAGGGCGGTGCCCGGCTTTATCCCCTTCACGTTGAAGGTTGTGAACCCCGGCTCAAAACCGAAAACAGGGCTTACCTCGTTATTCACGCTCGCATAGTTTGTCCGATTCGCGATGTTGAATCCTTCCGCCGTAAACTGCAGGTTCGACTTCTCGCCCAGTTTGTGCCCCCAGGTCAAGCGCATATCGAAGTCGAAGTAGTTGGGGCCCAGACCGGTGTCGCGGGCGGCTCCGATGGGACGTTCATTGGTGATGTGATTGTCGCCGTTCACCTCTCCTCCGGCGAGTAAGTTGAAAGGATGTCCACTGTGGGCGGAGAAAATTGGAGCTAGTTCGAAACCCGACAAGATACTCTGCCTCCAAGGGCTGTCGAGCACTCCGGCGATCTCCAGTTTATGCCGCTGATCAAACTCGGAAAGACTACGATCCAAGCTTAGATTCGTCGGATCTTGCGGTCCGTAGTCGGTGTTGTAATCGGTGGATGTGTCAAAGCCTTTGCTAAAGGTGTAATTTCCGAACAAGGTAAAGTTCGCATTGAAGCGCTTTTTGACTTCCACGATAGCACCCTCGTAAAGAGCGTAGGCCTCGGAGCTATATTGGTTGTTCTGAGTCACCAGCGGATTCGCAAAACAGGAAAAGACGCTGGTCGGAGTGGCCGCACAGGGTAGGCCCCCAGGCTCTGTGCCGAACAGAGGGTCGGCCAGGGGATTCGTATTCCAGTTGTGATAGGAAACTATCTGGCCATTGGCCAGTGGCAAAGTGGTGACCGGCGCCGTCGGCAGCAGATTGGTATCGATTGCGACCGGGAGTCTCTGGGTATGAGTATAGATTCCGCTCACGGAAATTGAGAACCCAGGTCCGATCTCGCGTTCAATTCCGAAGGAAGCCTGCTGCGCGATCGGGGGACGAAAGCCTGGCTGGTTCACGAAAAGTGCCTGCGCCGGACCGACGGGACCGCTGTTCGTAGGAAAGATGTTAAACGGGGCCAATGAAGCTGGTGTGATGCAGGCATTATTCCCTGGGGTTGGGGTTGTGCACTGAATCAAACCCTGCGCAAAAAGACCAGAGAAAACCTTCTCCGCGCCCGCTACCGGCACCTCGCTCAGCCCGCCCGATGTTATTACGGGAACCGAAAACCCACCGAGCGGATCTACGTAAATGGAAATTGGCCGGTTACAAGGGCTAGAGCCGTTGCCGCCGCCGACAAAGGCAACGGGAAACCCGGGGGCCGCGCCCGCGGCCATCCCGCAGGTAGTACCCAAGTTTGCGACCTGGCTCCCTGAGCCGCGGTTCTCGACTGCCGATTTGTTTTTGTTCTCAATCCCCAGGGCCAGGTCGACATCGGGGATCACGAAGTCGATGGGTCCGTAGAAGATTCCGTAGCCACCCCGGATCACCGTCTTGTGATTCTTGAAGGGATCCCATGCGAAAGAAATGCGGGGGGCAAAATCCTTTTTATAGGTAGTCAAAGGGGAGTATTGCGAGTCCAGTTCGTAGCGAAGACCGTAGTTCAGAGTGAAGTTGGGCACTATCTTCCAGGAGTCCTGGGCGTAAAACGCGGTCAGGGGCCGGGTGTAATTCCCGACTTGCGGAGTTCCGAAGCCCTGCTGGTAAACCTGAGGCAGCCCGAACGATGCCGATTGCAACGGGTTGATGGTGGCGCCTGCAAGCTGTGGGCTGATCAAAAACCCGGGGAGCGACGCGAACACGAAGCGGCCCGGCATAAAAGTGTGGGATTCGGTGTGATTGCCGCGGAGCAACTCGTAGGCGCCGAACTTAAGGCTGTGATGGCCGCGGATCACGGTAAAATTGTCGGCGAATTCGTAGCGGCGCAAGATGGTGATGTTGGGCAGGAAAATGTTCGTTCCCAGATTATTGATAAAACCTGGAATCTGGAGACCCACCTGTCCTGGCTCGTTGGGAATTACGTTAAAGCTGTTGTAATCCCACTGCACCCGGGCCTCATTCTGGGCGGTTGCGCTGAACTGGTGATACCAGGCGGCTTGCAGATTGTTATCGTAGTTGTGGACCGAGCTTCCCGCTGAATAAGCGGTCAAAGACTGCACATCCGGCGACTCCTCCAGATCGTGGCCATACCTGTA
>JBEKYF010000027.1:0-47122 GCA_049511255.1 Terriglobales bacterium
TGGCATGATCGATCCCTCGATCGCCTTCGAGTACATGCTGTCGCTGGAAGGCATCGTAATGCTGATGCTCGGCGGCCAAGGCTCAGTCATCGGCGCGGCTCTGGGCGGGAGCCTTTACGAGAAACTTCGCTCCTACCTGCTGACTTCCCCCGTCCTTTCCAACTTTCACCTGGTGATCGCCGGCGGACTGCTGCTCATGGTGGTGCTGTTCGCGCCGGGAGGCTTGATTGGCTGGGTCTATCGCCTGGTGCCGCGCGCGCGCAAGGTGATCGAATGAGCACCATCCTGGAAGTGCGCGGTGTCAGCAAACGTTTCGGCGGACTGGTGGCGGTTTCCGACGTCAGTTTCAGTATCGATGAGGGTGAGATCCTGGGCCTGATCGGTCCCAACGGTGCCGGGAAGACAACATTGTTCAATGTCGTGAATGGGGTCTACAAAGCCGACCAGGGAAGCATTACTTTTGCCGGAAAAGACATCACCCGGTGTTCTCCGGACCAGGTGGTCCACCTCGGCTTGGCGCGCACCCACCAGATCGTGAAGCCCTTGAACGACCTTACGGTGCTGGACAACGTCACGGTGGGTGCATGCTTCGGTCGTGAATATCTCGATATGGCGGCCGCACGCAAGGTAGCTTCCGAAGTGCTGCAGCGGGTTGGATTGGGGGACCGCGCGGACATGATGGCGCGCTCGCTGACCATCGCCGGCAAGAAACGCTTGGAAATAGCGCGGGCGCTGGCGGCGAAACCCAAGCTCCTGTTGCTGGACGAGGTGCTGGCGGGACTGAATCCCACCGAAATTGGGGCCATGATCGAATTGGTTCGCAAAATTCGTGACAGCGGCATCTCGGTGCTCATGATCGAGCACCTGATGCAGGCGATCATGAGTCTTTCCGATCGCATCGTGGTGCTGAATCTGGGCCGCAAGCTGGCGGAAGGCAAGCCGGATGAGGTGGTGCACAATTCGGATGTCGTCGAAGCCTACCTGGGCTTTCCCGATATCGTTGACAAATTGACAAGGATGGAATGATGGACCTGGCCCTTCAACTAGAGAACCTCGAGTCTGGATACGGCGAAGTGCAGGTCCTGTGGGGTATTTCGCTTGAGGTTGCGCGCGGGAAGTTAACCACGATCATCGGAACGAATGGCGCTGGCAAGACCACCACTCTGCGCACCATCATGGGCAGCCTGCGTGCCTGGAAAGGCAGCGTCCTGCTGCACGGAGAAGACGTCACACGGCTCCCACCTCATGCCAAAGCAAATCGCGGCCTGGTACTGGTGCCGGAGGGCCGGCAGCTTTTCCCGGACATGTCGGTGGAAGAGAACCTGGAGATGGGCGGGTACTCGAAGCGGGCCCGCAAGCGACAGAAACAGAACCTGGAACGCGTCTATGAACTGTTCCCGCGCCTGAAAGAGCGCCGTAATCAGAAGTCTTCCACCCTCTCCGGCGGCGAGCAGCAGATGCTGGCCATGGGCCGCGGCTTGATGCAGGAGCCGGAGGTGCTGATGATCGACGAGCTCTCGCTCGGTCTCGCGCCGGTGCTGGCGCAGCAGCTCTTCTTAACCCTGGGAGCCCTGCGGAAACAGGGGCTCACCATCGTCCTGGTAGAACAGAATGTGCACCTCGCACTGGCGATAAGCGACTACACCTACGTGTTTGCCGAAGGACGAATCAGCATCCGTGGCAAGTCGGGCGACGTCGCAAGAATGGATGAAGTGCGGCGAGCGTACCTTGGACTCTAAGAGCGAGGGCGGTTTCCCAGCCGATGCGGTTCCCTCTTGTGCCCCTGTCGATCGGCGGCGATCCATCCTTCCCACGCCCGACCCCTACAGCGGTTTCGGTGCCATTCCCCTTGATGCCGAAGACCGGCTCCTGCCCTCGCGACTTTCCCGCCCGGGAAAGCCAAGCAGCGCGTGAGCAGTTTGCACGAAGACCTTCTCTCCGCCCGCTATTTCATGGGCGGCACATAAGGAATATATCGAGCAAACAACCAACACAGGAAGAACACGACCGGTATGTGAACGATCAACTGCAGCACTCCATATCCCACAATGTCCCTAGCCTTCAATTTCAGTATGCCCAGCAGAGGCAGCATCCAGAAGGGATTGACCAGATTGGGTAGCGCTTCCGACGCGTTGTAGATCTGCACCACCCAGCCCAGATGCACCTGGTGCAGATTCGCAGCCTGCAGAACATATGGCGCTTCGATGACCCACTTACTGCCGCCGGAAGGAATGAAAATGCCGAGCACTGCCGAATACATCGCCACCAGCAAGGGATAGGTATTGTGGGTGCTGATGGAAGCGAAGAGCTTCGCCAGCGCATCCGCGATCCCCGTTCCGACAATCATTCCGAAGATCACTGCGTAAAACGGGAACTGGATCAGCACCCCGCCGGTGGCGGGAATGCACTCCGTTACCGCGCGCATAAAGCGCTTCGGGCGCCAGTGCAATAAAAGCCCAACCGTGATGAACATGAGGTTGTAAGTATTAAGATCGAGCGCCGCCAGCGCGCCTTGCGGCGAAGTGCGGAATACGTCGACCAGATACCAGCACAGCAGCGCGGCAACCAAAATGGTGAGTAGTGGACTGTATTCCAGCCACTCGCCGGGTTTGGTCTGCGGTTCCAGGCTGGAACGAATCGGCTCGTATTGGATGCCGTAGGATTCGGCGGTCCTGGCATTCTCCGGCGACGGCGTGGACAAGTAGGCGATCAGAACCGATAGCACGATCAGGATGACCGTCGTCGCGATGCTTTGCCACAAGAAGAGCGTTTGGGTAAGCGGGATCAGACCGCTAATGTTGAACAATGACGCCGGCATGGCGGACTTGGTCGCCATCAGCATGGCAGCGGAAGAAGACAGCCCCATCGCCCAGACGGCTCCCAGCCCGAGGTACGCCGCACCACCAGCAGCGCGATAATCCATTCCCTTGACGCGATGAGCCAGTTCGCGAACAAAGAGTCCACTGAAAATCAGGCTTAAGCCCCAGGAGATCAGCGACGTCAGCATGGAGAACAACGCCACCAGGGCGACAGCGCCCCGCGGCGTTTTTGGAATTCCGGCTAAGGCTCGAATTGCGCGATACACGATCGGCGTCGAAGCGACGACGTATCCACCGATGATGATCATTACCATCTGCATGGTGAAAGGGACGAGAGTCCAGAAGTTCTTCCCACCCTGGATGGCCAGTTTGGCGGGACTTTGATGAAGCAAAAGGCCGACAATAAAGACCACCACAATTCCCAGCAACGCAAAAATCAGCGGCTCCGGAAACCACCGCTCACTCCAGTTGGCGAGCCGCAGGCCAAAGCGGACAAGGCGTTGTTCCTGAGTTGCCGCATGGTTCTCTCGTGGCATGTGCATACCCGATCCTTTCGGTTCGTCGGCGACATTCTGCGCAGTTCTTTGCCGAAATATGCCCGACATTGTAGCGCATGGTTCGCGCAAGGGAAATCGTTGTGCCGGATTCCACGATAGGTGTAGGATGCCTTCGATTGGGCTAGCAGGATCGGCCACTACTTGCTTGGTCTGGAGCGAGTCATGAATACTCTCCCGGTATTGTTGGGCGCGTTGTGCGTGTACGCCCTTGCCTACCGTTACTATAGTGCGTTTATTGCCGCGAAGGCTCTGGCGCTCGACGATCGCCGCATCACTCCGGCGCACACTTACGCGGACGGGCATAACTATGTTGCTTCGCCACGATGGGTGCTCTTCGGACATCACTTCGCGGCCATCGCGGGAGCAGGGCCGCTGGTGGGGCCGACGCTGGCGGCGCAGTTCGGGTTTGCGCCGGGCTTTCTTTGGCTGCTGATCGGCGCCGTCCTGGCCGGGTGTGTACAGGACTTCACTGTGCTGGTGGCTTCCATACGTCACCGCGGCCGCTCGTTGGCCGATATTGCCCGCACCGAAATCAGTCACTTTGCCGGCCTGGTGGCGATGGTCGCCGTGCTCTTTATTCTTCTGGTCACGCTCGCCGGCCTCGGCATCGTAGTGGTCAATGCGCTTTCAAATAGCCCGTGGGGCGTCTTCACCATCGGCATGACCATCCCCATCGCCGTCATCATGGGATTGTGGATGTTCAAGAGCCATGCCGGAAAGATTACGGTCACCGGTCCCAGTATTTTTGGTGTCGTTCTTTTGATCGGCAGCGTGATCGCCGGGCACTGGGTGGCGCAGAGCGGAGCGGCAGCGGCGCTTACTTTCACGCCCCACCAGATCACGATCCTCATGGCGATCTACGGCTTAGTGGCGTCGGTTCTCCCCGTCTGGCTGGTACTGGAACCGCGCGACTACCTCTCGACCTACGTTAAGCTGGGCACGATTGCCGTCCTGATCATTGGCGTCTTCATAGTTCATCCCAACATCAAATTTCCGAACTTCACGCAGTTCGTTCATGGTGGCGGACCGATCATCAAAGGAAGCCTGTTCCCATTTCTTTTCGTGACCATTGCCTGCGGCGCGATCTCGGGCTTTCACTCGCTGGTATCCTCCGGCACCACGCCCAAGATGCTGGATAAGGAAAGTGACGCTCGCTTCATTGGATATGGCGCCATGATCGCGGAGTCGCTGGTGGGTGTGCTGGCCTTAATAGCGGCCTGCTCCCTGTACCCGGGCGACTACTTTGCCATCAACACCACGCCCCAGGTCTTCAGCCATCTGGGGCTGACCACGGTCAATCTGGATATGTTCTCCCGCGAAGTCGGGGAGAAACTGGCGGGGCGGACGGGAGGGGCGGTCTCGCTCGCTGTCGGCATGGCTCAAATCTTCCGCGGCCTGCCCGGAATGGATCGGTTGATGGGTTACTGGTATCACTACGCCATCATGTTTGAAGCCCTTTTCATCCTGACTACGGTGGACACGGGAACACGTGTGGCCCGCTACGTCCTCCAGGAGCTCATGGGCAAAGTGTACAAGCCCTTTGGCAACACTGCCTGGCTGCCGGGAAATCTGATCACCAGCTTCTTTGTGGTTCTGGGCTGGGGATACCTGATCTACACGGGAAACATTTCCACGATATGGCCGTTGTTTGGAACCGGGAACCAGTTGTTGGCGACCATCGCGCTCGCGGTGACGACTACCTTCCTCATTAACATGGGCAAGCAGAAATATGCCTGGATTACGGCCGTTCCGATGTGCTTCGTAGGTGTCACTACACTTACGGCGGGAGTGCTGTCGATCAAGAACATTTTCTGGCCATTGACCTCCAAGCCCGGTCAGGTATTTACCGGCTACCTGGATTCAGTCCTTATGGCCATCTTTATCGTGGGCGTAGTTCTCGTCGTATTCAGTGCGGTGCGACGTTGGATCGCGGTGATGAACGGTGCGCCCGCGCCGCAGGAGGCCTTCGGTCCTCCGCTCACCGCTGCCGGCGAAGTGAAGATGGGTTGCTGCTAGGAGTCACAGCCATTTCCGGCAGAGCTGGAAACTCCTGCGGGACCTTCCAGTCAATGGTCCCGCAGGAGCTCCTCCAGCGTGAATCATTGCTGCAAGAGTGGCTTTCATTGCTCCGTGTGAAGCAGAACTTTGTAGCCCCACTGAAAAATGCTTTCCCTGCGCAATCCGCGAAATCGGGGCGACAGCCTGACGCTCCCTCCAGTACGATCATTCTCCTTGTTTCTTTTCCACACGGAAGCACAGCTAGCATGCGCGGGCGTACAGGACTACAATGCCTCACCAAATGCTTGTGCCACGCAAAGTATCTCTATTCGTCCCTTGCTTCGTGGACCAACTGCTGCCGGAGGTGGCGGTCGACACGGTCAAGGTGCTGCGCCGGGTTGGGTACGCGGTCGAGTTCCCCGAAGATCAGACTTGTTGCGGCCAGCCTGCTTTCAACACGGGGTACTGGAACGAGGCGCGACCATGTGCAGAGCATTTCGTTCGAGTTTTCAAACATGCCGAGGCGGTCGTATGTCCCTCCGGTTCCTGCGTGACCATGGTTCGCACGTTTTACCCGGAGCTACTGGCTGCCAGCCCGCTACGTGAGGACGCCATCGCCGTAGCCAGCCGCACGTTTGAGCTTTCGGAATTTCTGGTGAAGGTCGCCGCTGTTACCCAAGTCGGCGCCACCTTCCCGCACTCGGTTACCTATCACGCTTCCTGCCACGGGCTACGCGAGCTTCACCTGCGCGACGAGCCACTGCAGCTTTTGCGCCAAGTGGACGGACTAAAGCTGATTGAAATGGTCCGCTCCGAGGAATGCTGTGGCTTCGGCGGGACCTTTGCCGCCAAGTTTCCCGACATCTCCGCCGCCATGGGAGATTCCAAGGCCGAGAGTGTTGCCGCGAGCGGCGCCGAGTTCGTGACCGCGACCGACCCCAGTTGTCTGCTGCATCTGCAAGGAATCTTGAGCAAACGCCATGCGCCAACCCGCACCATTTATCTTGCCAGTATCCTGGCGCAGCAGAGTCTGGCGCAGGAGAAACCGTGAGCCAAACTGCGGCACAACGCTTTCTGCAGGACGCCGCCTTGAAGTCGGCGGACTTGGTGCACCGCGAAATCATTCAGCGCGGCATGGACAGCTACGACTCCGCACATCTTAAGGGGCGGGCGCGGATCAAGGACTGGGAAGCCGCTCGCCAAAAGTGTCAGGAGATTAAGCGGGAAGCCTTCAGTTCGAAGAAAAAGTGATTTCGCGCGGCGGACATGTTTTCTGGGCTGCCAATGCGGAAGAGGCCTGCACGTATGTGAAGAATCTTGCCACCCGGCTCGGCGTGCGCACGGTGGTGAAGTCGAAATCCATGGTGACCGAAGAAATCCACCTCAGCCCCGCTCTGGAGAAGGCCGGTATCAAGGTCTGGGAAACCGATTTGGGCGAGTTCATTGTGCAGCTACGCGACGAACCACCCTATCACATCGTCACTCCCGCCATGCATCTCAACCGCGGCCAAATCGCCAAGCTGTTTCGCGAGAAATTGGACCCGGGAATCGAGAGCGACGACCCGGTGGACTTGATGGCGGCAGCACGCCGCATACTGCGTCAGGCTTTCTTTGCCGCCGAAATGGGCATTTCGGGCGCGAATTTTCTGGTGGCGGACGCCGGCGTAGTTGCAATTTCTACCAACGAAGGAAACGGCCGCCTGTGCACCAGCGTGCCTCGCATTCACGTAGTAGTCACCGGCATTGAGAAAATCATTCCCCGGCTCGAGGACCTGGCAGTGTTATGGCCGGTCTTGGCTACCTCCGGCACCGGGCAAGGGATCACGACATACAGCACGCTGATCGGGGGTCCGCGCCAGCCTGGCGAAGTGGACGGACCGGAAGAATTCCATGTGGTGCTGGTGGACAACGGACGCAGCCAGTTGCTGGCCGATGCGGAGCAGCGCGAGGTGCTGCACTGTATTCGCTGTGGCGCCTGCTTGAATATCTGTCCCGTCTTCCGCCACGTCGGAGGACACACTTATGGCACGACCTATCCCGGACCGATCGGCAGCGTGCTTACGCCGCATCTGGCCGGGATCAAGGAGTTCAAACACCTGTCCTACGCGTCGTCGCTGTGCGGCGCTTGCAGCAGCGTTTGTCCGGTGAAAATCGATCTGGCTCACCACCTGCTGCAAAACCGCCGCAACGCCACCGCGGCAAGAGCCACCAAGTCGAGTGAGCGGCTGATGTTCCGGGCTTGGCGCTACGCCATGCTTCATCCCCGGATGTACGCGCTAGGTGGCTGGTCGATGCGCAAGGCTCTTCGGATGATCTACAGCCTGGGACTGGCGGGATCGATCCTCGACCCGATGCGGGTGTGGAACCGTCATCGTTCGCCCGTGCCGCTGCCGTCCGAATCATTTCGTGCGCGTTGGAGAAAAAGCCGTGGTGCAAACTAGCGAAGCACAAACTGAAAAACCGCAAACTGAACATTCAAGCCGAGACCGAATTCTGCAGCGGATTCGCGCAGGATTGTGCACCGTGGTCCCGGAGCCAGCTGCGGCGGGTTCCGACCGCGTAATCGTTGGTCCGACCATCAATGAGCCCGTCATTTTTGAGCCAGTCGTTGATCCTCTCGAGCGATTCCAGCAGGAATGTGTTGGCAACCTCATGGAATGCGCGCTGGCCGCCGATTCTGCCGCGAGTGCACAACAGCTTTCGAAGGTTCTCCAGTCGCTGCCTGAGGGAGAAACTTTCGTGCAAGACGATCCATTGCTGCGTCTGCTCATCGACCTGGCCGCACCTGAGCGGCCGATCCGCTGGTCGAGTCAAGGCGCGCCCGGCGAAGCTTCGCAGGCAACGGTCACGCTCGCTGAAGCTCTCATCGCACAAACGGGGTCGATTCTGGTGACTGCTTCGTGCGGCGGCCGAGGCGCCTCGGTGATCGCCCCCTGTCACATCGTTTACGCGACTTTGGCTCAACTGGTTCCCGATCTGGCAACTGCCTTGAGCCGCGTCTCCCAACAACGAAAACTCGATCGCAACTCGTTCGCATGCGTCATCAGCGGCTCCAGCCGCACTGCCGATATCGAGAAGATTCTGGTGCAAGGCGCGCATGGACCGCGACGGTTAGTGGTGATCCTGCAGACCGGAACCTAGTTCGCCCTCTGGATTGCCCGGTCAAGTGGCGACGCGCATGCGTTGTATGCTCGTTCCCGTGACTCGAGCGCAATCCGTTTGTTTTGCTTTTGCCCATCAAGGACACTACGCGCGTAACGAGTCAGGGCCTCACACGCTCAGAACTGGAATCGGCACCGCTAGAATGATCGCGTAGCCGTGGATCCGCAGGTTACCGCCATAAGGGTAGCACCCGGTAACCAGCAAATCCGCCTTCGTCTGCTTCGCAGCCTGGCTTAGCACTTTCGGCGCGTCACCACTGCCGATGAATACGTCCGCCTTGATGCCCATGTCTTGCTGAAGCTTTGCGATACGCTGAGAAGCGTCGCCGACGAGCTCATCTTTCCACTTTTGATCGACGTAGCTGCCACCAGGTCCCCAAAACTCCACCGAGGCAGTGACGTGAGCGAGCGTAAGATGGGCGCCAAATTCGGCGGCCATTGGGGCGGCCCATGACACAGCTTCTTCACTACGGGGGCCCAAATCGATTGCGCACAGGACGTTGCGGATCGCAAACTTCTGCACTGGCGATTCTTCCACGTGGGCGCCGGTCCAAACCGGACGCTCGGTCCCGTGTAGTACTTTCGCTATCACCGAGCCCAGAAGAAACTGATTGAACGTGGAGCCATGCGTCGACATCATGATCAGGTCGGCTTTTTCCTGCTCAGCCATCTGCACAATTGCCCAAGCCGGATCGCCTTTGACCACCATGCGCCGAATGGTAAGGCCGTCAAGTTCCGGCCCAAGAGACTGATCCTGCTGTTTCTGGGCCTCTCTAATGATCACCGCGAGCAAGTCCCAGCCAGCAAGCTCACTGCTGTCCTCCGGCACACCGGCGGCATGGCTCAGCGCTGTCACGACGTGCAGCATCACGATCTCAGAATTGAAATGGCGCGCCAATGTCGCAGCTTCATGAATCACACCCAATGAAGCAATCGGGATATCAACCGGCAAAAGAATTTTCTTAATATTCAGCATTGCGCACCAGCCGGAGAGTCAAAACACCCCGTGATCGTCTCCGCTAGGAGATTCCCAACTAGTTTGGACTGTAACGCAATCTTCTTCAATGCGTTGAATTTGAGTCCGGTTGCGTTTCGGTTCGAATCTCCTTCGAGGAAGGAATCCGTGCAGCATCCCAACCGCCGCCAAGCGCCTTGATTAGCTGAACGCTTGCCACCATCTCTTGCATCCGAAAGTTCACCGCTGTTTGCTGGTCATTCAGCAAAGTCGTTTGAGCGACGATCACATTCAGGTAAGGGTCAACACCCCCTCTGTACCGGGCTGTAGCTTCCTGCAGGTTCCGCGCAGCGGCTTCAACAGCTGCATTCTGCTGGTCGATCGCCTGGGAAAGAATTCTTAGAGACGCCAAGTTGTCCTCCACCTGTTGGAAGGCGGTCAGCACAGTCTGTCGGTAATTCGCTACGGTCTGGTCGTAATTCGCCTGGTACTGTTGGACCGTTGCCCGGCGCAATCCCGCATCGAAGATTGTTTCCGCGAGACTCGGCCCGACTGACCAAAAGCGGCTTGGCCATGTGAACCAACTGGAGATCGAAGAGTTTCCGAAGCCAGCCGAACGACCGGAAGTCGCTACCTTGGCAATTCCCACAATGACCGCTCGATTGTCGTTTAGCTCGAACTCCGATCCGATGTGGGGATTCTCGAGCTTGGAAAACTCCGAATCCTGGACCACGATGAAGCCACTCTCCGCATAAATGTCTTCGATCTTTCCCTCAATGAGCTCCGGCCTCCCAAGCAGGCTGGTGTCGTCCAATCCGATGACCGTGACCGCTTGATAGTTGCCGTCAGCAAGCTTGACCAGCGCTCCACCCGAATAAAGGGGAACGGCATATTTCACTCCCTGCATGCTCCGAACCGCATCCAAAACGTAGTCGAACATGCCGACCGAATTGGACACCGATTCGACGTAAGGATCCATGACCCAAAGCGTGGAGCCAACATTAATTACCGTGGCGGAGGCGTGATTCAACACTCCGAAGAACATCGACGTGATGAACATCATCAAGTACACCGCAAAAGTGATGCCGAGCAGCAGCGCCGTGAATTTCGCCTTGTCATTTACCAGCAGCTTGTAGCCGAGTCTAAGGATCCCCTTCACGGGGCGATTCCTTTCTTCGCGCTAACGGACTGAAATAATACGGCCTCAATCCGTCCCGGCGCTCATGTGGCAAGCGATCACTGTTCCATCGATTGGCATTACGGCCAGCACAGCTCAATCGATCCTTCCGTTTGACTCATTCATAATGAGCAGGCCACGTTCCATAGAGTGCGCCTATTGAAAATGATGGAAGTTTCTTTGAATCTTAGATATTGCGTCTTCCTTCGCGAAATATTCCATGATTGGCACATTTCTTGACTGCATTTCGTCACTGTGACGAAAGACGGATATCACATGAGAGGACGCAACGGGCGGGAGCTTGGGAGATAGCCGGCGTTCATTGATCCGGCAAAGTGTGGAACATGCTTGTTCACTTTGCGGAGGCCACTGCGATCCGAATATCACGCTCCAGTCGATCAATGCCGCCAGACAACCTCGGTGCTATCGAATTTACAATTCCAGCCGAACTCAGAAAAATGTTTGGATGACGCAAGCGCCATCGAGAAATTTCATTCCGCATATATTTTTGAATTGGCCATGCAAGGCACAATTAAGGGCGAGAATCCCTTATGCACTTGGACTCCCGCTTTTCCTCAACAGGCTACGTCGTCAGAAAAACCCGCTGCGAAACCAAAGGCAAATGCAGCCGAAAAGTAGTTGGATCTCGCGCTAGATGAAATGTTATCGGGGGCCTTCATCGGACCACTTTGACGGGCAAGCATTGATTTCCTGGTAGATCAGCGAAATCTGAGATACGCTTCCCAATGACTTGCTAGAATGCACTTGGCAATGGCGTCACAATCCGATGGCAAGACGAACCTCGAGTCTGCGAGTGGAATATCGCCTCGAAAGAGCCACCTCTTGGTCCAAAGACCTGATATTGGTAGAAGCGAAGATAGCAGAGATTTTCGTATGCATTTTGCATTACCAGGCACTGCCGCCACAGAGCGCGGGCATCCGCATACCATAAGTCTGAAATTGCGCGAAATGAGCCAGCTCTTCAACTCGATGGATCCTTCTCCATTCATTGAAAAGGATCTCGACGACGACGCAGAAGAATTCATCGTAAGCTGGGCCCAAGAATTCTCCCCTCACGCTCCGATCAAATTGCGTATCTACTTGGAGCAGTGGCCGGCCGAAGACCCCAATCAACTGATCAGCGCAGCCGTCCACAACCATTTTGCTCACCGCGCCGAGCTTGCTGACTTGGAATTCAAGCGCCTCCTCAAGCGAGGGCGCACCAGTCTTTTCATCGGGCTGCTGTTCTTGGCTGCGTGTCTACTTCTCAGCAAGATGTTGTTAGGTCGTGAGATGGACACCTGGGCTGCCGTCCTGCGGGAGAGTCTTACGATTGCCGGATGGGTCGCTATGTGGCGGCCGATGCAGATCTATTTATATGATTGGTGGCCTCTGCTGCGACGAAGCCGGATCTATGCCAAGCTGAGCCGCATGCCCGTGGAAGTTCTGCCGAAAAATAAAACTTGACCGTTCCCAGAGCGGTGTTGTGGTTAATCCTATGGGACCGTTTTCGACCGAGGTCGGCTGAATTGGGACTTCCTCGTCACTCTGACGAAGTATCATCACTGTGCGCATGCAAAGTAGCCATCAGCGGATTGTGATGGTTTTCTATCTTGACCCTAAGTCCCATGTCTGTAATAAGTTGCAACGTATACAATGACTCCTATTGCTTGGTTATCAGGATGCAATCAAATCATCATGTTAAGAGTTACGGTTGAAGAAAGAGACGATCAAGTCGTATTTCGACTTGAAGGCAGACTAAAGGGACCCTGGGTCATCGAACTGGAGAGATGCTGGAGATCAACCAGCGGCCGTGCGGCTGGGAAATCTTTTGGTGTGGATTTGGACGGTGTGGACTTCATAGACGATCAGGGCAAGGCATTATTGGTGGAGATGGCCAAGGCAGGAGTTGAACTGATCGCGACCGAGTCGATGATGCGTTCGACTGTTCAGCAGATCGCAGCGGCTATCTGAATTCAATGGAGGACACCTCCGAACATGGCTGAGGGGACCGATCATGATGATCGAATGTGCAAATCCCAAATGCTCTTTCCCTTCAAGTGTCGATCTTCAGATCGATGCTGATGGCGACCGAGCAGATTATCTGCGAGCGGAGTCGGGTGGAGGAGGTGGACGGTGAACGAACCGGAATCGTCACCCAAAAAAAACAACCGCGATGACGAAAAGAAGCGCCAGGAGCAAAGTCGGCGTCAGTTGCGTTTCGGCATCAGCTACTTGATCACGAGCCTAATACTCTTGTGGCTGTTCCAGCTATTCGTCTTAAATCGGCAGACCCGGAGCACAGAAATTCCTTACAGCGAGTTCAAGAAGAATCTGGCAAACGCTCAAATCGTAACGATAACCATCAGCGAAAGAGGCATCGTTGGTGAGATGAAAAATCCCAAACCGGGCGGATCTCCTCCAACCGTCCCATTCAATACCGTACCTGCGCCTGCCGGCGATCCCAAGCTGATTGAAGAGTTACAAAAGGCAAATGTAACTTACCGCTTCGAGCGCCCACCCAGTCCCCTCGCTGGCATTTTGCTGAACCTTCTGCCGCTCGCGCTACTCGGAATTTTCTGGTATATGGCCTATCGGCAAGCGGCCGGAGCAGGCGGAGGACTGGGCGGCATGTTTGGGGTCAGCAAGAGCAAAGCGATCGAGGTCAAGCCCGAGGACGTTACGGTCACGTACAAAGATGTGGGCGGAGCGGATGAAGCGATTGCCGAGCTCCAAGAGATCATTCAATTTCTCAAGGCGCCAGAACAATTCACTCAACTCGGCGGGCGTATCCCCAAGGGTGTGTTGATCGTCGGGCCCCCGGGCACCGGCAAAACGCTGCTGGCCAAAGCAACGGCGGGCGAGGCCCAGGTCCCGTTCTTCGAGACCAGTGGCTCCGAATTTGTCGAGATGTTTGTGGGGGTGGGCGCAGCACGCGTGCGCGACCTTTTCGACCAGGCGCGCAAGGTAGCTCCTGCGATCGTTTTCATTGACGAGATTGACGCCATTGGTCAGAGCCGGGGAGGCGTGATGCAGATGGGCAGCAACGACGAGCGTGAGCAGACGCTCAACCAGTTGCTGGCCGAGATTGACGGGTTCAAAAGCGATGCCAGCGCCCCCGTGATCATCATGGCTGCCACGAATCGCCCGGAAGTACTCGATCCGGCGCTTCTGCGCGCGGGCCGCTTTGACCGCCAGATCGCCATTGGCAATCCGGACCTCGTCGGCCGAGTGGAAATTCTGAAGATTCATAGCAAGGGTGTAAAGCTGGCGGCGGATTTTGACATGGATCGGGCCGCCCGGATCACGGCCGGTTTCAGCGGCGCCGATTTGGCGAATGCCATGAATGAGGCGGCGTTAGGCGCTGCCCGGCGTAAGGCCGCGGCAGTCACGTTGGATGATTTCGAGGTTGCTATCGAACGGGTGATTGCGGGTTCCGAGAAAAAGAGCCGGGTGATGAACGAGCAGGAACGAACTACGGTTGCGTACCACGAGTCTGGCCATGCGCTGGTGGCTGAACTGGTGCCCCACGGTGAACCAGTCAGCAAGATCACCATCGTTCCACACAGCCGTGGCGCCTTGGGCTACACCATGCAAATGCCAATGGAAGACCGCTATCTGCTCACGATCGACGAACTGAAGGACAGGCTCGCCGTTATGTTGGGCGGGCGGGCCGCCGAGATGGTGGAGTTCCAGATTATCAGCACCGGGGCCAGTGACGACATTATGCGAGCGACTGAACTGGCCCGCCGTATGGTCACAGAATTTGGCATGAGCGATAAGCTCGGCTCGGTGCGCTATGCCGGTCAACAGCTCCAATATCTGGGGGGATCGGTCGAGGACAACAGCCAGATCAGTCCAGAGACTCGTCAAGTGATCGATGGAGAAGTCCAGCGTTTTGTAACCGAACAATACCAGCGTGCTCAGGAATTATTGAAAACGCATCTTGCGGCCCTGAAGACGGTGGCCGAGCAACTGCTGAAGCAAGAGACGGTGAGCGGCAGTTTCGTGAAAGAGGCACTGGGGAAAAATCCGAGCCCAGAGTCTCCTGCCGGTGACCATCATGTTGAAATATCAGCGGTGAGCGGCTAGCACTTGGCGGAATGCGTTATCGATGTTAAACAGTCATTAATCACAGTAAAGCCGCTGCTATACCGACTGAACGTGGATAATCGGGACGTTGCTAGAATGTTCTGTGGAGGCCGTACTGAATGCTTTCAGCATTATCAATAGGCCCGACTCGTCGGCTGCTATATGCTGTGCTGTTTGTGTCCGTCTTGGCCGGCATTTCTGGATCGGCGCAAGAACTCGGCGCGAAAAAGATTATTCAGCGTTCATGCGAAGTCAACCGCAAAGATTGGGATTTCGCTCCTGCCTATGATTATTTCCAGCGTGAACGAGATGGCGAAAAGACCAAGACGTATGAAGAAATGATGATTTTAGGATCCCGCTATGAGCGACTGGTAGCGATTGACGACCAACCCTTATCACCCGAAGATGAAGCCAAAGAGCAGCGCCGATTCCAAAAGGCGATGGCACAGCGGCAGCAGGAAAGTCCGGACGAACGCGCAGAACGGGCCGGGAAATACCAGAGAGAGATCGATCGGGATCATGCCCTGACAGGCGAGCTGACTAAAGCGCTTGATTTCACCTTATCGGGAAAGGAAATGATGGGGCGTCATGAAGTCTACGTCCTGAAAGGTACGCCCCGGGCCGGTTATCGCCCTCTCAACAAGCTAGCCAAAGCATTGACTGGCATGCAAGGCACACTCTGGATCGATGCAGTTAATTTCCACTGGGTGAAAGCCGAAGCTGAAGTTGTGAGTCCGGTATGGATCTATGGTTTCGCTGCACGGATAGAGCCGGGGACGCACTTCGAACTTGATCAGACTCCGATCGCGGACGGACTATGGATGCCGAGCCATTTCCTAATGGATGCAAAAGCCAAAGTGCTTCTCCTCTTCCCGCATTATGAGCGGGATGACATCAATTATTTCAATTACCACAAACCAGCCATCAGTCCGGCGGGCGCGGACGATGCCAAATGACAATGCCGGGGCAGGTGTAGCGGTCGGCCTTCAGTGGGCGTCCTCGGGCCGTTCTTTGGCGGCGACTTGTTCGAGAACGGGAGTATTGAGATGTATAAAATCGTCCTGCTTCGCCACGGAGAGAGCGTCTGGAACAAAGAAAACCTGTTCACCGGTTGGACCGATGTTGATCTATCGGACAAGGGCAGACAAGAGGCCAAGGAGGCGGGTCTCGCGCTTAAGGAACAGGGATATACCTTCGACATCGCCTTCACCTCGTTGTTGAAACGGGCGATACGCACACTGTGGATCGTATTGGATGAGATGGACCTCATGTGGATTCCGGTTCAACGCGACTGGCGGCTTAACGAACGACATTATGGGGCATTGCAAGGCCTCAACAAAGCTGAAACGGCAGCGAAGTATGGGGAACAACAAGTCAAGATCTGGCGCCGGAGTTACGATATCCGCCCGCCGGCGCTGGATGAGGCGGACCCACGTTATCCTGGAAACGATCCACGCTATAAAGACATCCCAAAACAACAACTTCCCCTCACCGAATGCCTCAAAGACACGGTGACGCGCTTTATGCCGTGCTGGCATGAATTGATTGCTCCTAGCATCCGATCAGGGAAGCAGGTATTAATCGCGGCCCATGGCAACAGCCTGCGGGCCCTGGTGAAGTATTTGGAGGACGTTCCGGACCGGCAGATTGTTGATCTGAACATTCCCACTGGTATACCGCTAGTGCAGGAACTCGATGATAACCTCAAGTCTCTTCATCATTATTATCTTGGAGATCCGGTACGAATCCAGCAGGCGATAGATGGAGTGGCTAGCATAGGCAAAGCCAAGAAGTAGAGGATCAGGCTGGGGCGACGACTACAGAAACTTGTCAGCGGGAGAGTCCGTAGCGCCCCTGAATTAATGTTGCCATCGATTGACGCACGTCGTCTAGATGACCGAGCCGATATCGCTGTTCGATTTTTCGAACGTCCGATGCCAAGCGATTGTCGTGGATTACATCTGCAATCCATCGGGAGAAATCTCCCCGGCGCGCATGTTCGCCAAGAGATATGACCGGTGTGCTCGCCAACAAGAAGACAAACTCCTTCAACGATCGAGCCGGAGGCCCAATCGCTTTCCCGTTTTCCGTAAACACGAATTCCTGTCCTCCGGCCAATTGAACATCGAAATATTTCGCCCTGTGCCGGACATGCGGGGTCAATCGAGGCAAGAGCGTAAACCGCCGCAATTTTCCTTCGGCCTCGTCACTTCCAGGTAATAGAGCAGCCTCGTTGATGGCAAGCGCTCCGAGAGCGGTGGTCCATCCGGATTCGACGTTTTTGCTCTTAACCATTGTCAGCAGCGTTTGCACCTCTTCGGGACTGGTTAAACATTTAGCCACGACCACTTCAATACCTGTGCGAAGATCGGGGTCTAGGTCGGACGGGCGATAGGTGACAATCGTGTATGCGCCCAATTCAAGATCCAACAGCTGCCCGACGTTGGGTTCGCGAAGGAAGTAATGGGCCTCATCAATGACAATCCGATGGGGCAGTCCCGTGTTTCGCCGGAGGGAAGCCAGCATCGGCAGCAGTACCTTTAGATAACTTATCTTTTCTTCGTATGGCGCGCGTGATAAGTCGACGACGACGCTCATATCGAAGTGCCGGAGCGCGCGAGCCACGTCGGGTATGTCCGGCAGCGGGTCGTCACCGCCCAGTACGACCACGCCAGGCAGCGATTCAAGTGCACCGTAATCCCCTTCCGGATCGATCACGCAGAGACAATAGCCTTGGAGGATCATCTGTTCGCACGCGAGTCCGCTGAGCCAGGACTTGCCGGATTGTGGATCTCCAACGACTAGCACATTCCGCCCGTGGACGGCGATTGCGAGCGGACGTCCGTCCTCCTCCGTACCCACGCTGATTCGATGCCGGCCAATTCGATCGAGAGGTAACTTCGTCTCTTTCGCCGCTTGGTGGATATAAGCGGCCACAGCGCGCGGGCCATCTCCATGCACAATCTCGTCCGCTTCCCTTTGGAGTGCTGCGCTGCCCCAGCCGACAGCCACAGCAGTCTCGCACGCTGCGAGGAGATCATGGTCGTTCTCAGCATCCCCGATCGCAATCGCGTTGTGGACCGAAAGACGAAATGCGTTCAGCGCTTCCCGCAGGCCAGTGCCCTTGCTGATTGCCTGGGGAAGAATCATCAGGCGGCTGCGATTGAACAACATTGCGAGCGGCAGTTCAAGCTCCCTGATCACCGATAGAATCCGAGGAGCTGTAGCAGCATCCGTTTCCACGATGCACTGGCCCGTTTTGAATTCGATCGCACGGCGGCGTAGTTCGTCGAAGAAGACTTGAGGCGGAGGATAAGCGATCAGCCTGGATTGACCATTTGGGAATGCGAGAACTGCCCCATTCTCCGCTATCACTGCATCGACAAACTCGAGATCTCCCGCCACTTGCTTCAACTCAGAGAGGATGCGGCCAGTGACGATTAGCACCACAATCCCGTGCGCCCGTGCCTCCATGATTGCGCTCTTGACGTCAGGGTCCAGCACACCGTCGGTTGCGATGGTTCCATCGTAGTCAAGTGCCAACACGCCAAACTTCACGATTGCCTGCTTTCATGTTTTTCATTGCAGACTTGGCCGAGCCTAGGTTGCGATCGCTAGGGTATCTCCATGTTTGGTAGCACTCTTGGGATTTGCCCGATGAAGAAGGAGCCGTTTGGCAAATTCCACCATCAGCAGATAAACTCCCGTCGCGACGGCAACAAAACCAAAGTACGCCGCGGGCAGTGACGTGAAGCCGAGCACGCCTGCCAGCGGGCTGAACGGCAAATAAGTCCCGACTGCCACAGCGGCAAGACAGCTTGCGATCAGGGGACTGCTGGGGCGGCTGCGAAGTGGGTTTTTCGCCGTGCGGATAACGAATAGCACCAGCGTCTGGGTGGCCAGCGATTCAACAAACCAACCGGTATGAAATTGTGCCTCGTTCGCGCGGAAGAAGTGCAACAACACGTAGAAGGTCAGAAAGTCGAAGATGGAACTGATCGGTCCGATGAATACCATGAAATTGCGAATCAGACCAATATTCCAGTGCTGGGGTTTCTGGAGATAAGTTTCGTCGACATTGTCCGTTGGAATCGTGAGTTGGGCTAAGTCGTAAAGAAGGTTGTTCAGCAGGATTTGCATCGGAAGCATGGGCAAGAATGGCAGGAAGAGCGAAGCCCCTGCCATGCTGAACACATTGCCAAAGTTCGAACTTGTGCCCATCAGCAAATACTTCATCACGTTACCAAAAGCTTTGCGTCCCTCGATGATGCCATCATGGAGGACCCGCAGGCCGGGCTCGACGAGAATCACGTCGGCAACCTCGCGAGCCACATCAACCGCACTTGATACGGAAATGCCAACATCGGCCGCGTGCAGCGATGGCGCATCGTTGACGCCGTCGCCCATGAACCCCACCGCGTGGCCGTTGTGTTTGAGAGCCAGGAGAATCCGGTTTTTCTGCGCCGGCGAAATACGCGCGAATACGCGCGTCTCCTCGACGACATGCGATAGCGCCGGGTCCGTCATCTTATCCATTCCCTCGCCAGTGACGATTTGGCCGGGATCGACTCCTACCTCCGTGCAGACGTGGCCAGTGACGCGGTCGTTGTCACCGGAGATAACCTTCATCTCAACCCCATCCTGCTTTAAGGAAGCCACAGTCTGGGCGGCGTCAGGCAGCGGCTGATCAGCAAAGCTCAAAAAACCGGCCAGAATCAGATTGCTCTCGTCCTTCACTGAATAGTCGGCGCGCACGGGAACTTCGACGTAGGCGACCGCAAGCGAGCGGAAACCCTGGCTATTCAGCTCTTTGCTGGTCTGTTGCATGCGCTTGGTAGCGTCCTCGCCGATGGGTACTGTTTTGCCTTCGATCTCGTAACCGGAGAGCAGCGGGAAAATCCCTTCCGGAGCACCTTTCGTGATGAGCAATCGCTGGGACTGCCGCTCGACCACAACCGAGAGCCGCCTCCGCTCGAAATCGAATGGAATCTCATCGCATTTCGTGTAATCGTCGATCTTGGGTGGAGGTTGATGGAGGATGACATCATCGAATGGACTGCGGATACCGGTCTCGAACTTACTGTTGAGGTAGGCGAGTTCCAGTGCGCGCTGAGATACCTTCCCAAAGGGATCGAGAGAGCGATCGAGCGACATTGTTCCGGCGGTGAGCGTTCCCGTTTTATCGCTGCAAAGCACATCCAAACTGCCGAGGTTCTCAATTGCGGAAAGATGCTTGACGATGACCTTCTTATGAGCCATCGCGACCGCACCTTTCGAAAGCGTCACCGACGTAATCATGGGCAGGAACTCGGGAGTCAGACCAACTGCCAGCGCAACGGCAAACAGCAGAGATTGAAGGGGATCGCGGTGGCGCGCAATACTGACGATAATCAGGAAAAGAACGAGAAAGAAGACAGTTCGCGCGAGAAGTTGGCTAAAATTTCGCAAACCTAGATCGAAGGCTGTTGCTTCCGGACGTGCAGCGAGGCGAGCCGCAATATCGCCGAAGGCAGTCTTAGCGCCCGTCGCGACAATCTCTGCCGTTGCCGTTCCGCTAACGACGGATGTGCCCAGAAAGACCATGTTGCGCGCATCCGCTTTGGTCGAGGCAGGCTCTCCGGTCGCTTCCTTGTCGGCGGGGAGCGATTCGCCCGTTAATGCTGCTTGCAGAACATAGAGATCTCGCGCAATCAAGAGTCGCGCGTCCGCGGGAACCAGGTCTCCGGCTGAAAGGCGGACGATGTCTCCCGGCACCACCTCGCGCCGCCGAAGTTCTTTCCACTCCCCGTCGCGCAGAACGGTTGCCGTAGGGGCAACTTGTGCGCGCAGCTTTTCCACTGCGCGTTGAGAACGATAAGTCTGGCCGAAGTCAATAGCGGCGCTCAGCAGAACAATGACGCCGATGATTCCCGCATCTACCTTGTCGCCCAGGAATGCCGATGCGGCCGCAGCGATTATCAAGATCAAAACCAGCGGATTCATGAACCCATGCAAGAAATCGGCAAAAAGGGAATGGTGCTGTGTTGCTGCGGGCTCATTCGGCCCAAACTGGCCTAGCCGTGCCTCGGCTTCCTGGGCAGTCAAGCCAGTAATCGCTGCGTGGCTTTCATCTGCATCCGGCGACATGGCTAAGCTCCCGCTTCGGCGCTGCGCCCTCTCTCAAAGATTCGTGCGGTAATCACTCCAAAGACGAAGCCGCCAACATGAGCTGTATAAGCCACGCCACCCCCCTGTACATCTGCCACCGCGCCGACCTGACTGAAGAATTGAATGATGAACCAGAGTCCGATCAAGAGTGCGGCGGGAATAAAGGTAATACGGACGAAAAAGCCAAGTATAAGCAGCGTGCGTATCTCATCATGAGGGTAGGTAATCAAAAAGGCGCCCATCACACCCGCAATCGCGCCACTGGCACCCAGATTGGGAACGGTGGAGCTGGGCATGGCGGCAATCTGCGCCGCCGAAGCCGCCAGGCCGCTGAGCAGATAAAATGGCAAATAGCGTAGCCATCCCATCGCATCTTCGATTGCCGGGCCAAATGCCCATAGGAATACCATATTCCCAATAATGTGCATCCAGCCGGCATGCATGAATAGCGCCGTCACAATGGTGATTAAGTGCCGGCCTGCAACAATCTCGGCAGGGACCATCGCCCATTGTTTTACAAATGCATCGCCACCTATCAGTTCCAATATGAAGACGAGCACGTTCACGACGATGATTACGGTCGTGACGACGGGGAAGCTTCTGGGCTGTCGAGATGCATCCCCTAGAGGGATCATTCCTCCCATGCTGTCTTCCTCCGTTTCTCAGGATACACAGCTCCAGCTAAATGCTCGCACGCTTATTCCCATTTTCGCATCGGATCCTTCTGGCTCAATCTTTGGTTCAGCAACGCGTCTTGGCTCACCTTGAAGGCCATTCAGTCGAGCGCGCAGCAAGTTGGCAGTCGCGCTGAACTTCTGCTTCGTTCGCGTCATTTGCCTCTGAACAGTAATCACTGCAAGTATTGTTCATTTATCCCCGACCACGCATTCGCATTCGGAGTATGCGCATTTGTTTTGGCCCTGAGCATTCATCGTACTTTCTCCTGAGTATTCAACTTTTCGCGGGCGCGTGCTGCCTTCGCCTCAAGTACTTTGACTTTTGCCCGAGCCTTAGCCGCGGCGATTTCATTCCGTTCCTTTGCCTTCTGCTGCTGCTGCTGTATCTTCGCCTCGAGTTGATTGATCATTTCGAGCAGCTTGGCTTTGTGGCCTTCCTTTGCCTGGTCATGCTCAGCTTTCATCTGGGCAAGGTCGGCCTTCATGGCAGCAATGTCTTCCGCGTTTGCCGCGTGCTTCGCCTCGGAAAGAGCCCGGCGATAAACAACTCCCCCCAGTTCCTCCATGCTCAGATTGACCCAGGGTGTCCATTCCTCATCAATCTCCGCCACTAGGGCGTGCTTGCCCGGAGTCAGCTGCTTCGAAACCTCATCCACAAAGTCGGCGCCGATGTGCGCATTGTCCAGATCTGCTGTGGCACCAGCCAGGGATCCCGCTACCGCGCCGATGGCGACTCCGGCCGGCCCACCGAGAAGGCCGATGAAGCTGCCCAGGGAAGTTCCAAGCACGGATCGAAGCACACCTTCGTCGTTTTCGTCATTGACAACAATTGTGCCGTCAGCGTTCTTTGTGATTATTGCGGAGGCGTAGTCAGTGATACTGTCATCGCGATCAAGACTCTTTAATGCATCGCGCCCCTCAAAAGCCTCTCCGATCTCGTCAAAGACCACTACCAACAAGCGATTCATATTGCCTCTCCTCCTGTACACGTTACCGCGACGTAGCATGGCGCCGCGGACATCTTATCCTTTCCTTCCTAAGCGCGACCGGCCTAGGTCAATTTCTTTATCTGCGAACAGAAACCAAATCCCTTGCCACACATTGCGGGAGAACCCATTTCTACAAGTTGGCCAAAAATGCTTTTATCCTCGAATCCCGCCGCAAAGACAACGATTCGCCTCTAATTGCCAGAAGTCACAACAATCGCCGCCTCGCCTTCTTTTTCAATACGTCGCGAATATCACGAGCGCCCGATGGCCTTAGGCGGCTTTCACCTTCGATTTGATTGCCTTCACCGACTTTTCGAGGTCTGCGATCCGTGCCTCGAGATCGGCTTTTGTCTGCTCCCAGCGGTCTCCGCCCGACTTCTTCAGTTCTTGCAGCTTTTGCTGGATCGCCAGCTTCTTGGGTAAAAGCGTCGCGATCGCTTTGATCTCGACGTCCGCTTTCGCATTCTCAGCCCGTGCTTTCATTGTGTCCAGCTTCGCCTCGACGGTCTTGATCTGGGCCTCAAGCTTGTGCAGGAGTGCCTGCTTTGCCACGTTCATATCGGCGTTCACATTGATTCTCCTTGTGCGGTATTGGGTTTACTGCACGATGGGCTATGCATCTGGCTTTCCGAATCAGGAGAGAAGGCCTTGCAAACGAACAACTGCTGTGAAATCGATGGGTTACGTTCCAAGCTCCAGGTGCCGTAAGCTACCTAAAAATTGCTTCTCCGGCACTATTCCGTCACTCTGGCGAAACTTCACATGGTCAGATCCATACGGCGGAGGTCAAGCCTTATCTAACATATTGATTCTTATGGGAATCGATCGGGGCGGGAATTGATAAACCTAAGGAAGTGCACGTGCATCTTCAGCGTATCGGGGATTTGAAGTCACTAATCCTGCCGAAAATCCGGGCAGTATGACTGTGCGCCGATCACAGCCTTGGAAAAGGAGGGCATAATGGTACAACTCATTACCCCTGTTGAAATTTCTTTGAAGAATATTTTGGTCGCTACCGACTTTTCTCCGGCCTCGCTCACTGCACTCACGTGCGTGGTACCGATCGCAAAACAGTTCAATTCGGTGGTTCATATTGTGCATATTATTCATCCACCGGAGATTGATATCGCGTCGCCGGCGGCGAGCTCCGAGACATACCAGCAGGCCCACATGGATGCCCAACGACAGTTGGAACTTCTGGAGACTGCAGTTGGAACTGTTCCGCACCGGGCATGGCTACGGGAAGGAAAAGTTTCGGAGGCTGTTGAGGATCTTGTTCGGTCACAGCACATTGACCTGGTAGCTGTGGGCGCCAGCGGGAAGTCGGATCTGAAGAAATTCTTTCTCGGATCAGTTGCAGAGGAGATTGTCCGCACGGCCACGTGTCCCGTCCTGACCGTAGGACCGCATGCAACTTCTATCAATTGTGGTGAGTCGCTAACTCAACTAATGTATGTCACCCACTTCTGGGAGGAGTCACATTATGGTCTGCAATATGCGATCCGGCTAGCGATTCAGTACAAGTCTCGGCTCCTGCTTTTGCACGTTATCGAACAGGAGGAGCCCAAGCAATCAGATCATGAATGGCTCAGAGAGTACCGTCGGATTCTGCAAAACCTCTTGCCGGAACGCGCTGGCGACCTTCTCGTGGATCCGGTATTGAGAGTTGAGGTTGCCAAGAACTCTGCCGCACGTATTCTTCAGGTGGCTGAAGAAATCGGGGCGGACCTTATCCTTATGGACGTACGTCCCGAACAGCCGTGGGCCACTCACTTGCGCGACAAAGTCTCCGAAATTATTTCTTGCGCAAGCTGTCCCGTACTTACGGTGTGTACCAAAGCCGAGCACAATGCTTGGCGGGAATGAGTTGGGTGAAGCCAGTTATCAGTGGGGATTGGCTTGCTGCTAAATGCCTTCAATTGGCTAGATGGCGGCTTCATGGAAGCCGCCACTATCGCCGAGTGGACGAATCTGATTTAACCAGATTTGGACTCAAACATCGACGCGCCTAACGCCTTTAGACAGATGCCGAACAATAAGACTCACGGGTTACCCAGTTGGAACCGCTGAATCCACAGATCACCAGAAAGAGTGCATCCTCAGGCCGCGGGACAGGCGATCGGCTGTACAAAGTATCCGTGGCAATACTCACAGCTTACTAAGCAATCGGGCGGCATCTTTTAGCGGTTGTCGATTCTCGAAGAAATCACTCCAGGGGTCGGCGCGCTTAAGCCGCTTTGCAAAGTTCCCGATGTTGAAATCGGAAGGGACGAGTGTGGTTTTAACTTCCGACCATTCCACCGGGGTCGAAATGGGCGCTTTCTCGCGCCGCCGGACGGAGTAGGGAGCTACCACGGTTTGACCAAAACCGTTCCGAAATGGATCCAGATAGACACGATCTCGTCGCGCTGCGACCGAATGCTCGACCGTCAATTCATCCGGGTGCGCAGCCGCCACGCGCGCGACAAACGACTCCGCGAATGTGAGAACTTCGTCAGCATCCGGTCCAATGCGGATCGGAACCAGGACATGCATGCCCCGGCTACCCGAAGTCTTGGCGAAGGACGTTAGCTTCAAAACGTCCAAGGCTGCTTTGATATGTAGTCCCGCGCGGGCGGCGTCTGAGAATCTTCCGGACTCGGGATCAATATCAAAACATACCCAGTCCGGCTGCCGGGGCGAACTCGCGCGGCTTGCCATGACATGCACGGCAATGCAACCCAGGTTTGCAAGCGCGAGCTGGGTGATTAAAGAGCCGCCGACCACATAATCGGTAAACTTACCAGTGTTGTCTGCATGTGCGATCCTCTTGGTTGGCGTTCCCGGAGGCATTCCCGTTGGTTTCTGTTTTTGAAAGAAGCACTCGCCTTGCATCCCGTCCGGGCAGCGCTCAAGGGATAACATGCGATCCTTTACATATGGTGAGAGATTAGGGAAGATCGCGTTGTAATACTCAACCAAGTCCAGCTTGGTATAGCCTTCTTCAGGCCAGAAGACCTTGTCAGGATGCGATACGGCGATCGGCAATTTTGTTGGTACAGACTGAGCCATCTTGGTCCTCTTCATGTTCATGCGGGGAATTCCGGTAAGAGTACGTCCTGAGGACGTTTGTCATCACGCAATCCTAGAAAAACCGGCTGGCGGAGCTTCCTGTCTGCGGTCCACTCTTGGAACGAGATTTGAGCGATGAGCCTTGGAGCGAGAAAAACCACGTTCTTCTCGGGCGGAGGGTTCCACAGCGCGGGTTTCGATCTTACGAATGGTTGAAATTTCTGATACAGATCGGCGAGAGTTTTCTGATCGAATCCCGTTCCGACTTTGCCGACGTAGTGCAGCTTGCCCTTGTCATAAGCGCCGAGAAGGAGGGCGCCAAAATGTTGCCGCGAGCCGGCCGGCTTGGTATATCCGGCAATCACGAACTCATCTTCCTGGTGTACTTTCACTTTCAGCCACTTGGTGGAGCGCGCTTCTACATACGGAGCGGAAAGATCTTTCGCGACCAATCCCTCGTATCCGTGACGCTGCGCTATACGGAAAGCCTCGAGACCGTTGGTTGCGAGTCTGTGAGATGGCAATAGCACCTTGCTCGAGCCGATCGATTTTTCCATCACATCACGTCGCATGGACAGGGGTTTTCGCCGCAGATCTTTGCCTTCATGAAAAAGGCAGTCAAAAATGGCGTACACCGGTTCGCCCTTGTCCTGCTGAAGGAGCTGGAATCGGGAAACCCCCTTCTTATCAAACACAACAACCTCGCCATCGAGAAGGAGAGTGACGGGTTGGAGAATCCGGATGGCCGCTGCAATTCGAGGGTACCTGTCCGTATGGTCCTTCCCGTTTCTGGAGAGCAGCCGGACTCGATCCTCTTCCTTATACGCGAGCATCCTGTCGCCGTCGTATTTCTCCTCATAGACCCATCCGGGTTTGTCGAATGGCTTAGGAACGAGCTTGGCAAGCATGGGTTGAACGCGAAATGGAATCCGGTTCTTCAAGACGGCCGCCTTCTCCGCGCGACGCGCCCAGACACCGCTTTCGCGCTCGTTGCGTTTCGCCCCTGGCCGGCCGGATCGCCCTGCGAAGCTCTTTCGATGTCGCCCCCTTCGTCCCGTGCTATGTCCGCAAGAAGACGTCGGCTTACTACGGAGCGTGGCTCTTCCTCTGTCACGTCCTTCGTGGATGCATACTCATCACGATGTTTGATAAGGAGCCAGGTGGATCGAGAAGGATTTTTCCCAAATCCAGGGGTGCGAACCAAGACCCACGAACCTTGGAGCTTCTTACCCTGAAGCGTGAACTTGGTTTCTCCCTCTCGCAATGAAGCGTCCACATCAGCGCTTTCCGGTTGCCAAGTTCCTCGATCCCATAACATCACCGTTCCCGCCCCATATTGGCCGGCAGGAATCACGCCCTCGAAATGGGAATACTCGATCGGGTGATCTTCCGTCTGCATGGCGAGGCGCTTCACCGCGGGATCAAGCGAGGGGCCCTTCGGAATAGCCCAAGAAAGGAGTACGCCACGCCACTCCAGACGCAAATCATAGTGCAGGTGCGAGGCCATATGCTTTTGTATGGCGTAAATGAGCGATCCATTCCTCTTCTTCTGGGCATCGCCCGCACCCCGTGGCTCCGGTGTTACGCCGAACTGACGCTTCTTCCGATATTCATTGAGTTTCATACAAGCCTATGAGCAGACAGCTGCCGCTTCGAGAGACGCTTGCCGAGTCGGGCGGCCAACCGTTCAGGGTAACGCGCTAGCCGCTCGCGGGGATAGTTTCCGGCAGCAATCTTGATTACTTCAGCGGCAAGAAGTCTCGATCCGTCCAGGAAATGGTGTTGGTCATTCTCGCCACACCCCTTTCTGAATTTAATTAGCAATATTGGACTGCAGTTTGCCTTCCCTTATCTTTGCGGAGCCACGAGGAGCCTAAGGGCATATTCCACAGGGTCTTGCCGATATCTAGAAAACAATGATCTCCGGCGGCGTTGCTATATCGCCAATGTGACGAGACATCGGGGTATGCCAACCTGCGCCCCGCGATAGGAACCTCTCGGAGAGAACTTTTTCTCGTGCTGGTTTTACTCTGGCACCTGTTTTGTGATGATCCAACTCTTATAGATTCTGCATTTCCCGATCGCTCGTCGTCATTCTGACGAGATCTCACCGTCTGCAACTTGCGCAGGTTGAGATGGGCCTGCCACCCAACATTATTTTTTCAACAAAGCTTGATTTATCAAGGGGTTGCGTAGGTGTCGTGTTTGCCGTCTTTGGTTTGGCAAATGCATATAATGATAGCGAAGCGAGCGCCCATCCAAGAAGAAGAGTTTATGGAGAGACCGTTAGTCGCCCTTGATTGCCTAAGATGCGAGGGACCATGATTACGTATGATGTAGTCGAAGATGAACGCTGAGGTACAAACAATGATCACAGCAGAGGCAGAGACAAGCATCTTGTTCAAGAACATCTTGCTCGCGACAGACTTTTCTCAGACTTCCGATAACGCACTGGCATATGCAGCAGCAATCGCGCGTCTTCATGATGGCAAGCTATTCGTGGCTCATGCCATTCCTCCCGAGGCGCGGACGTCTATACCGCTTGATTCCCTGCCCTGGAGTTTGGACCGGGATCTTCAAGAAGCGGAAGTCAACATGCGGCAGCTTCCTCGGGGGAAATTGTTGGAGCACATTGCCCACGAAGAAGTAATTGAACGGGGACGGACAAGCGAAGTAATTCTGGATCTGATTGCGCGAAACAAGATTGACTTGCTCGTGCTGGGCACGCACGGACGGGGCGGGCTGAAGAAACTGCTGCTCGGGTCGGTTGCAGAGGAACTGTTCCGGCTTGCCGCTTGCCCGGTACTGACCGTTGGGCCGGGAGCTTTGGTGCCAGACACAGCCGAACCGGAGATCCGTCAGGTTCTGTTCGCGACTGATTTCAGTCCCGCATCGTTGAGTGCCCTGCGATATGCGACATCTATTGCCAGAGCGAGCAAAGCGCGACTGGCCCTCCTTCATATAGTGCCGGTCGTCCCGTATTCGGAACTCCCCCCGGAGTGGTATGTGGCCTCGGATGTAATCGAATCGCAGGAGGAGACCCGGCTCGCCGCCCTGGAACAACTCAAGAAATTGATTCCGCCCGAAGAGAGTCTGCCGCATGGTACCGACTTCCTGGCGACGCTCGGCTTTGTACCGGAGGGGATTGTGGAAACGGCCGGCAAGATCAAAGCGGACGTGATTGTGATGGGAGTGAACGCGAGCTCCGCGGCCCGCGCCGCGGCTCACCTGTATTGGTCAACAGCACATGACGTGGTGTGCGAAGCGATGTGTCCGGTGCTGACGATTAGAGGCTGAAAAAGATGCTTGATAAATGCCGTCGGTGGATGCTCGGCGATAGTAAGGACACAAAAAAAACACCGAAACTGCCAAGTTATTGAAACGATGGTGAGCGCGGAAGGAATCGAACCTTCAACCTACTGATTAAGAGTCAGTTGCTCTGCCAATTGAGCTACGCGCCCACTGCGTGCGGCAAGGTGGGGACAATCTCGGATTATATCATCCGTGTCGCGCCGTCCTGTCAGCGGGAACGGCAGGAGATCGATGCCGTGATTACGCCTTCTCAGCAGGCTCCTCTACAGTCGTCATGAGGACGCGACGGTAATTGAGACCAACTTGAGTTTGAATGCACCGCGATCCCGCGGCTGTGCCTGCGTGGTTTCGCGATTACGCGGAGGCGGCTTCCCGGCTTTGCTCCGCTCCAGCAGGCTGCGAACCGGAAACCGGTTTGCGAATCGGCAGAACCTCTGTCTGAGCCGGCGCTCGCCGCTCGATTCTTCCGATGACCGGTCTGTCGGGTGCGCCCGCTGCGGATAAGGATACGAACCTGTTCTCGGTCCACAGACGATCAATCAATCGGCGTTGCCACGGGCGCAGCACTTGCTGCGGCAGCGAGAAAAAATTGCGAAACGTCCACATCAGAGACGCGCGTTGCGCGAGATTCGGCTGTACGTATCGAGGCCCGATCGGCGTGTCCACTTCAAGAACGCCATCGGTGAGTTTTTCAATCCACATGACCTAGCCAACCTGGGAAAGACGGCCAACTCCGCCTTTGCTTTGAAGCGAGCCATTATTGCACCAGGGACGGGGCATTGGGAAGCAATCTTTTTGTCTTAGGGGACAAACTATTTGCATTGCCGGAATCGACTTGAGAAAACGCCCCCGATGGCGGCCTAGCGTGGAGCGCAATCCACTGACTTTCAGGTGATCTCGGGCAACAATGCAATGCGGTCGAGGGTAGCGGCAATGCCGATACCCTGGCCCTCCGACTCCTCCATCCGCACCACCGAGGCCTCGCAGAGCGTCCATCCTCCGGGCCCCAAACCCAGGCCGGGAGGCAGCATGATGACCAGTTCCAGCTTCGAGCCCGCTTTCATTCCCGACTCGGAATAGAGAAAGATTCCCGATGAACTCAGATCGCGAGTCAAGCCCTGTTGCTCACCGCCCTCGTGACGCACCTTGACCGGGACACGCACCGGCATGCGCTGCCGCGAACGCCTCTCACGGGACGTGGTTTTCTCCGTCATATGCTGTGGAAGTGTACCCCAGTTTGCGGGGACGTGGGAAACAGAGCCTTGGCAAAAAAAACGCTCCTCTCGCATGTTTGCGAGAGGAGCCGGAGAAGAAGCCCTACAAAGTTAGAAGCTGAACTTGAGCGCCAGCTGAATGCCGCGCGGACCTCCGCCGCCCAGGAACGGGTTACCGATGCCGACGTCGCCGGTGGCGGTGAGCTGATAGAAGCCGTTGCCAACCTCACGACTGTTTGGGCCCGCCACGAAGCCGGGTGCGCCCTTGACAATGTTGACGGCTGGGTCGGCGATGAAATTCGGTAGTAACGGGCTGGAGAAGTTTGGATGATTCAAAAGATTAAAGAACTCGGCGCGCAACTGCACTTTCACGCGCTCGCCTATCGCCGTGTTCTTATATAGCGCGAAGTCCCACTGTTTGTACGTAGGACCAACGAGCGAGTTGCGGCCCAAATTCCCGTAGTGGCGCGTGCCGGCAACACAGTCGGACTCATAGCCCGAAATCGTTCCGTTGTTCGCACATGGCATGGCAAAAGCCGAGAGGTCGAGGAAAGTTGCCGGATCGTGTTTGTGGTAAACAATTGGGCCAACTACGTCCGGACGATCGAAGCCGTCCCCGCCGCCGCTATAGTCATCCTCGCCATTGTAGTTTAGCGTGAACGGCTGACCGCTTTGCAGCGACACTGTACTATCGAAGCCCCACCCGTTCTTCAACGCCTGCATGCTTCCTACCATCTTGGGCAGTTCATAGCTGAAAATCCAGGTAAGGCGCTGGGGGATGTTGAAGTTTGATGGTCCGTATTCGCGCTGCGGGTTGTTGCTGTCCTGGGGCTGAGCAGCGTTGACCACGAAGTCTTCGAGGTCACTTGAGTTGTCGAGCGATTTCGAATAGACGTAGTTAACCACCGATGTAATACTGTGCCATCCGTTAACTTTGAAGCTGACCTGTAGCGAGTTGTAGTTTGATTTTCCGGTCGACTTCTCTTGGAAGATATAGACCGCGCCCTCCTGTGTCATGTTGCCGCCACCGTAGGGTGAGCTGAAGGGCCGCGGGACGAAATAATCGTTATCGTAGACGTTTCCGGGGGTGCACCCTGGGAGTGGGGTGGGTATGCCGGTGTCGCACTGGGTCACGATTGCGTTGGTTGGCTGGTTTATGTCGTAGAAGCGGAACAGGCGGTGACCCTGCGATCCCACATAGCCAATCTGCAGGGTGGTCTTGCTGGTGAGTTGCTGCTGAATGTTGATGTTGAAATTCTCCATGTAGGGCGTCTTGATGTGGCGGTCGACCGCGAAGATGTCACATTCGACGTTCGTAAAAATCACGCCTCCGGGTGTGCAAGCGGACGGCTGATAGACCGGCACACCCGGAGTGATCGTCGTGGAGTTCGGGCTAAGCCCTGCCGCCGTAATCGGGGACGGTCCGAAGTTGCCGTAGGCCGGACCAGGCGCGTAGTACGCGGGATAGGGCAGATGACCGAGGAACATGTCCTGCGAGAAGGCATCGTAGAACAGCCCCCCACCGATGCGAACGACAGTCTTGCCCTTTCCGGTCACGTCCCAAGCGACGCTGGCGCGTGGAGAAAAGTCCTTGTAGTCGGGCTCGTACAATCGGCTGAGTCCGGGGGTGCCCACCTGCGTCAATGCGCCGGTGCCGATATCGCTGACCGGGTCAAAACTCGACACGAGGAAGTTGGCAAACAGATTGTTCTTCTCTTTGACGATTCCGTAGTAGTCCCACCGCAATCCGTAGTTGAGAGTGAGCCGGGGCGTAACACGAAAGCTATCCTGCAGGTAAGCGCCGTAGCCGTTTTCAAAAGTGTGGCGCGCGGTGGAGCCTGTCGTCGAGTACTCGAGACTACCAAAGCCACCACCCGCTGGCTCCCCTTCAAGGAAAGTGGCCAGGTTTTGGAATTTCAGCCGGCCGCGGAAGTACTTCTGAAATTCCTGCTGATTAATGCTGGTGCGGCGGAACTCAAAACCGACTTTTATATCGTGTTTCCCTAGCTTCCAGGAAAAATTCTCAACAAACTGGTTGTTCGTGTCCACGCGAGCACGCGGGTCACCAGAGGTGGTGCCGGGCTGAGCAAAGAAACTACTCGCACCACTGGGTGTATACGAAACCAGAATAATGGGCAGGCCAGAGTCGTGGGGACCGCCGCTCTGGCAATCGGCCGTTGAGCTCGCGGCGCATAGACCTCCGCCCGGGGTGAGCAAGCTGGGATGGAAGCTCTGATCCTGGGGAAAGAAACCCTCGGCGAACCGGTTCCAGCCGTAGCGCAATTCATTCACTTTGTTGGTTCCGATAGTATGCACGTACGAGAGAGAGACCAACTGAACACGGGTCGGAGTAACCGTGTTGAAACCGGGCAACTGGCCGCCGGAGGCGGTCAGGGCCAGTGGGAAGGACTGCGTGCTGTCGCCAAAGAAATAACGGCCAGTCAAAATGTTGTTCTGGTTGAAATTGTGGTCAATCTTACCGATCACACTGCTGAGGTTGTTGTACGAAGGGGTGATCAAAGAGGCATTCGGAATTGTCTGGCCGGTGGCGGCACAACCAAAATTATCGGACTGAGGTGCACCGGGAATGTTGGGTGTTGGCCAGAATTTCAGCATAGCGTAGGTCACTGGGTCGGCCGGTCCGTTCGCCACGATATCAGCGGCAATTGTGTGAGAATCCGGCACGCATGCCAGGGTCACCGTCCCCACAGTCTCGCGCTGACCCTCATAGTCCAAGAAGAAGAAGGTCTTATCCTTAACAATCGGGCCGCCGAGAGCGCCGCCGAACTGATTATTGTGGAAGGGCGCTCGCTGCTCTCCCACCAGGTTGAAATAGTTGCGCGCATCGAGTGCGTCGTTGCGAAAGTATTCAAACAACTCTCCGTGCAGAGCATTCGTGCCGCTCTTGGTCACGATGTTGACCACGGCGCCGGCATTGCGTCCATACTCGGGCTGGAAGTTGGAAAGCACCTTCATCTCGGCGACGGCGCCGATGGGCAGAATGGCCGACGGAACGGCGAACACACCGCCCTGGTTGATGGCGGGATCGTTGCGATATCCGTCATTCATGTCGGTGCCGTCGAGCAGGTAATTGTTGGAACGTCCGCGGGCGCCGTTCATCGAGAATTCGCCAAACGATCCCGGCGAGTCGGTGATCTGATCGGGCGAACCTGCGACACCGGGATTCAAGTAGATCAACTTGGTGTAGTCGCGTCCGTTGATGGGCATATCCTCGACCGACTTGCTGGTCAGCACACCTCCCAGGTCATTGCTCTGGGTCTCGATCTGGGGAAGGTCTCCGCCGGAGACCTCGACCATCTGCGTGACCTGGCCGGTTTTCAACTGCGCGTCTACGCGCCGCTCGGTCGCCACGTCCACTTCAACGTTGTTGGTGACTTCGGTTTGGAAGCCAGTCTGCGTTATGGTGACGGAGTAGGTGCCGGTGGGCAACTCAGGCACGCGGTAGCTGCCATCGCCGCTGGTTACGGTCGTGCGCTCGATGCCAGTTGCAAGGTTGCGCACTTTGACCGTCGCTCCGGCTACGAATGCGCCGGAGGGATCGGTCACGGAGCCGAGGATGGTCCCACGAAACGTTTGGCCCACGAGCAGGGCCGTCGAAAGCAGAACGAACACCACCAATAAATGCAGTTTCATTCCTGGTCCTCCTTAGTCGTCGCGGGCACTGGAACAGACCCGCGCTCCGCGAGTAGCAAATACAGTGCCACTTGAGATGCGCGGCATTATAAACCTGTGCGTCGCGAAAGATCAGTGTCGAACCTCACAAGAGGATGTTCGTGGAAGAGGATCAAGCACGGGAATCTGCGTTGCCCGGAAGCGACCGGGAGGCAGGAGAAAGCGCAGACGTCGAGCGCTCGGAGCAATTGCCGGAAGTTTTCGGAGGAAATCTACGAAATAACAGATTGCGAATCTATGGATTCTAGAAACTCAAGGAGATTCTAGAAGCTGAAGGCTACGCCGCCGCGCACCGAGCGCGCCGATTGCACCAGATAAAGAGTGTGTCCGTCGCGTCCCATCACGGGCACATAACCCTGCGCGAGAAGATTTCGCAGGTCCATGAGAACCTCCATGTGTCCCGCGAGGAAGCTGGCCGGAATCGGTTGCCGGATGAAGAGGTTCAAATAAGGACCGGACTGGCCCGCCGAACTATCGAACAGGTCGACCGGCGTCAAGGTGCGGCCGCCCGTGTAACGATAGGAGGCGATCCAGCGCGTCTTCGCCTTGGGCAATGCTCCGCTGAACTTCGCTGCCACAGCCTGGCGCCGCTCCGCGCTTATCCACTCCCGCGCGTCCTGTAGTTGGACGTCCGGACGCGACAGGTCGAGCACGCCTCCGTAGGCATAGTCGAGGGTTGCGGTCAGATCGGAGCATAGCTTCCGCTGCAGCACCACCCGCATCCCGCGCGTCGCATAATCGTTCCCCTGATAGCTGAAAGTACCGGAGTAAACATCGGGCAACACTTCACCCGACTCGGCCGCCATTTCGCCCGGCGTCATCTCGCCAACTCCGGTAAGCACCGGATCGACGATGCTGTCCGAATAGAATGCGACCTGCATGTTGTTCTTGCCGATGCGCTGGGAGATCGAAACTTCCTGGTGATGCGCCTGCTCGACCGCCGGAGAAAACCCAGTAATGCTCATACGCGGCGCGGTTTCGCTCAGATCCGATGAAGCAGACTCCAAACGATCATTGCCCAAACGATCCTCCAGTCCCATATTCGGGACTGAACTCGCGTATTGATATTCCAGCACCGTGTTCGGCGTAATGTGCAGATCGGCCGACCCGAAGGGCTTGAAGGCGTTTACCCGCCCCATAAACTGGATCGTTTGCAATTCGCTGCCGAACGTCATCTCCAGCCTGTCGCCCAGGACGACCCGATCCGAACTGGTCACCGACAGCGCTTGCAGCGTGGCGCCGGGCATCGTGTTCAGGTCGGGCGAATTCAGTCTGAGGGCTGTAATCGCCACCGAAGGTTCAAAGATACCGTTGAACCGGTTCGTGTAAGTCGTTCGGAACACCGCCGCCGGGATGCCCTGGCCGTCGGATTCATAGCCGACGTTGCCATTCAATCGGAGGGTGCCGCTCGATAACAGCGAACGCTCCAGGGCAAAACCAGCATTCATGTCCGCAGGGCTGCCGAAACCCTGCCCGGGCGATCCGGCCAGAAAGGTCAAGGTACCTTTCAAGTCATGGTCAGCGGCTGACTCCCCACTCTGCGCGACCACGGTGGTGCCATCTTCAAGCACGCGCAGGATGGGCCGGTTGGAAACCGAGCGCAGCGTCCACTTCCAGTCGTCATCGTCCGCCGGACTGCGCAGCGGAACCAGTTGGATGGCCTCGAACAGCGTGGTCAACGTGACATTCACCATCAGCTTCGCGCCGGCACGCACGCCGATCTTCTCGCGCAGCGCCGGGAGGAACGAAGGCGCGCTCACCTTGACGCTGTAGGTTCCGGGCAGCAGACTCGCAGCGGAATAGAAGCCACGATCGTCGGTGAAGACCTTCAGCGCCTGGGCGGCCGAACCGAGTATTTCCACCGCCGCGCCCATTTGCGGCGCACCGCTCCTATCGCGAACGTATCCAGATATCGCACCCGAGATCGCGCCTGAGGTAGTTCCCGACCATGCCGGAAGAGCAACGGTCATGACTATCACGGCGACGACTACGAGGAACCCGAGCTTTCGCAACATCTCGCCCACCACCTCTGGGAAACCACGCAGCAGCTTACTCCACGGCAAAAGTCGCCGTCGGATCCACCATCTGCTTGGAAAGGTTGTCGTTCACTTTGATCTCGATCTTGTACAAGCCTGGCTGCAGGTTCGCGGCGGAAAGCGTCTTCTGCAGCGTGACCTGGTCACCCACATTGCCCATCGTGTCTGTCGACTCGACGGTATGGATGACTGCCTTGTTATTGGCGTCCGTCACATTGTATTCGATCGTGGCGGAAGGCTTGTGGGTCTTTTCGTCCACGCTGAGATTGTAAACCTGCATCCAGAAATTCAGCTTCTGATTGCGTTTGAATGAGATGGGCTTGCCATCGGAAGGCGCCACGCGCGGCCGCACTTTTGTCGTCCCGATCACGAAATTGCCCGTGCCTACGTTCTTGGTCGCCACCGGTTCCATCTGGTCGGCAATGATGAGCGTTGAGCTGCTCAGCTTGTCCTCGCTGAAGTCCGGGATCTGGATGGCATGGCTCCAACTTCCGGTGCGATCTCCGTTCACGTCCTTAACCACGACGTCCAGACGGTAGCGATTTTGGCTTATGCGCAGCGGCAGCGCTTTCCAGTACACCGAAGAATTTTCGGCGGTCTTGGGCAGCAGTTCCACCGGCACATCGACCTGCACCGTGTCTTCAAAGGTCTGTACGATCTTGCCCGTGAGCGTCGTCACGCGCCCGAAGATATTGACCGTACCGCGCTCCACGCCGTCCTTGTTCTGGAAAGTGACGTCACGGTTCTTAATCTGGATCGTGACCGGAACCAGCACCGTATCGCTGGTGACCTTTACGAAATCCGCTCGCACATCAAAGGGCATCAGGTTGACACTGATCTTGTGGCTGACCACTTCTTCCAGGTCTTTGAACTTCACCGCCGGCGCCGCCTGGAGTTTGGCGAACTGCTCCAGGCGGTCGAATTGCTTCGTCTGCAAATCCTGGTTGAACGGCCCGGCACCCAGTTGCTCGAGACCGCCGCCGCTGAAACGACTCGCCTTGCTCGACATGCCCATTTGCTCGGACAGCGTCAGGCCGGCATTCGGGGTGTACTTCAAGGCGTCTTTTTCCGAGCGATCCATCGTCATGTGATAGTCGCCACACATGCAGGTATCGACGAACTCGATCATCACTTCCTGCCCAATCCCCTCCAGGTAGCGATAGCGCCATGTTTCAAACGGGAAGGTCGAGGTCTCGCCGCCGCCTTCTTCCATGGGTCGCTCGTAGCTGCCGCCGGAGGGGTGAGACTCGATCTCATCCGCCGGCCCAAACACGATGTACATATGGCCGCGGTCGGTCTTCCAACCTGGGATGCCAGCCGCGAAGTGCTCGTTGGCGTATGCGATGCGCCGGTAGTGCTCTTCTTTAAATTCGTTCTCTTCGGTGTCCGGCGTGGGATCGCGGCGCTGCCAGAAGGCCTCAATAAACTGGTCGCGCTCTTCGTCGTTCGAGAGTTGCATGAAGGCGGATCTCTCCTCGTCGGTGATAATCCAGCGCACGTCCTCGTCCAGCCATTTCCTGTATGTCTTGCTCAACTCGATCTTGAGCGCCTTGGCGTTGGCCTTCCTCTGTTTTTCCGGGATCTGGCGTTTTAGCGGGTCCGTCTGGCTTCCCTGGGCAGCCGCCCCTTTGTCATCGGAGCCCTTCGTGTCCTTGTCCTGTGATCGGGCAACGGAGACAAAACCCAGTGCCATCACGCCAGCCAACACGCCAACTGAGCACCGATTCCGAAAGCCTGCGGAGAACATAGAAGGGCTTACCTCATGAGCGACTTCTGTCATCTAATTCTATGTTCATTGGATACAACAAGGCAAGAAGAAGTGGCCTGTCAAGGAAAGAATCCCTGCGCGGAGCTAAATGGCCTTAAGAATCCGCGCCTTGCGGTCGAGCAGAGGTCGAGCGATGATCGCTTCGCAGGCCAGCTGTCCGGACACTCGGCACGATATAATGAATTGCGCCGCGGGTCTCCCCTCCGTAAACCGACCGGAGCGACATAGCGAGAGACCCGTTTCGCGGGAACTCGGGAACTTTCCCCCTCGTTTGAACGTAACTGTTCATGCGCAATCACGGTGCGTTTTCACCGTTCTATAGCCGAAACCCGGGGTAAGTTGGAAAGTTAAGCCGGGAACGAGGAAAGTCCGGGAATTTTGGAACCGTCTGCTGACTTGGCGGCCGACTCGACCAGACGATCGTAAAGACTTAATCATGAAGACCTAGCTATGAAGACATGGAAGAAGGTATTGATCGGGGTTGGCGCGGCCCTGGTGCTCGGCATCATCGTCGCCGTCACGGTTTACCAGAGCCGGAAAAACCTGGTGACGGTGCAGACCGGCAAAGTGCAAAAGCAGAACCTGGCCTCGGTGGTCAGTGCCTCGGGTGAAATCAAGCCCAAGACCTACGTGAACATCGGAGCCAATGCCTTCGGCAAGATCATCAAGTTGCACGTCAAGGAAGGCGACCGCGTGACCAAAGGGCAGTTGCTGGCACAGCTTGAGAACGTCCAATCCTCGGCCGACGTCAATGCCACGCGCGCTTCCGTGCAGGCGGCGGTAACCGACGCGGCAGCCGCCGATGCCGCCCTGAACACCTCGCTCGCGGACCTGAACCGCGCCAAGTCCGACGCCGTCCACGCCAAGCTCGATTGGGACCGCGCCCAGGGTCTGTACAACGCTGCTCTCATCGCCAAGCAGGATTACGACCTCAAGAAAGCTGCGTGGGAATCCGCCGATGCCGGATTAGCCCAAGCCGAAGCTCGCGTGGCGCAAGCCAAGGCACAGAAAGATTCGATGGACAAGCACATCACCCAGAATCAGGCCAACCTGACTCGGGTTTCCGACGTGCTGCAAAAGACCACGTACGAAGCGCCCTTTGACGGCGTAATCACCAATCTTCCCGTGCGCGAAGGCGAGACCGTGGTCATCGGAATCCAGAATTCACCCGGCAGCACGCTGATGACGATTGCCGACATGTCCGTAATCACATCCGAGGTCAAGGTGGACGAGACCGACATCGTCAACGTACATCTCGGCCAACCAGCGGACGTGATCATCGACGCGATCCCCCACAAAGTCTTCCACGGCGTCGTCAGCGAAATCGGGGACAACGCGATTGTGCGCTCGACCGGTGTCGCTACCTCGCAGGCCACCTCGACCAGCGAGGGAGCAAAGGACTTCAAAGTCGTCGTGACGCTCGTCGATCCGCCAGCAAACCTGCGCCCGGGCCTCTCCTCGACGGCCAAGATCACGACCGCGACCCGTAGCAGCGTGCTCAGCATTCCGATTCAGGCGCTCACCGTCCGCACCCAGGCAGATCTCGCGCCCAAGGATGCGGGGAAAGGCAATAATGTAGAGGCCGCCACCAGCGCTCCGGCGGAAGCACCGAAGCAGAAGGAAGAAGTGCAGGGCGTGTTCGTGATCCGCAACAAGAAAGCCGAATTCGTTCCGGTGGATGCCGGCATCAGTGGCACCACGGATATCGAAGTCGTCAAAGGCTTGCAAGAGGGTGACGAAGTGATCACCGGCAGTTACAAAGTTTTGCGTACCCTGAAGCCGGGAACGAGTGTCAAAATAGATAACTCGGCCCCGAAGAAAGAAGAAGAAAGCAGCTAGTTGGGTTCCGCCTGTAGAGACGCGGCAAGCCGTTGTCTATAACTAACCTCTGCCGGATTAGAACGTCCAAGATAGAACGGCAATAGGAGCGTGCGTGCCCGAGCCCGATCCGAATAAGGAGAGCAAGATGGCGACTGCCGGGGTATTGCCGATTGATAAGCCTGCGAATTGGTCCGCGCCGAACTCCTACATGATCTCAACCGAGGATCTGTGGAAGACCTACGATATGGGCTCGGAGCAGGTGCACGCGCTTCGCGGCATCACCTTGCGCATTCAGCGCAATGAATACGTCGCCATCATGGGCCCGTCCGGCTCCGGCAAGTCCACGCTGATGAACCTGATCGGCTGTCTCGACTCGCCTTCCAAAGGCCGATACTGGCTTAACGGACAACTGGTCAGCGAACTCGACGATGATGAACTGGCCCGCATCCGCAATAAGGAAATCGGCTTCGTTTTCCAGACTTTCAATCTGCTGGCCCGTGCCACTTCGCTGCACAACGTGGAGTTGCCGCTGATCTATGCCGGGATCCCCGCCGAGGAGCGCGCCCAGCGCGCCAAGGCCGCGCTGACTTCGGTCGGCATGGGAGACCGCATGAACCACAAGCCCAACGAACTCTCCGGCGGACAGCGCCAGCGCGTGGCCGTGGCCCGCGCTCTGGTCAATAAGCCGGCCATCATCCTCGCCGACGAACCGACCGGCAACCTCGACTCACAAACCGGAAACGAAATCATGGCGCTGTTCGATCGCCTGCACTCGGAAGGCAATACGATCGTACTGGTGACGCACGAGCACGACATCGCCGAGTACGCCCACCGCATCATCTCCATCAAAGACGGCGTGGTCGCCAAAGATGAATCGAAGCGCTAAGAAGCTCGCGTAGGGGCGGACGCATTCGTCCGTCCCGCGGAGCGAAGCTCCGCTTGTCTTGTCCAATAAACTAGCAACCCGAATCGCAACGGCGTATTCTTTCGTCCATCGGATCGTTGTAGTCGGAGGAACGTTATGCGCATCGCCATCGCCCTGTTCCTTTTCACGCTGTCCGCCTTCGCCCAAGACTCCCCTGCAATCGCCGCCGCCGAAGCCGCCTGCGGTCCAAAAGGCGTGAATTTCGACGTCAAAGACGACGACTCCCAGCACGCCGTTGCTCAGCCCGAAGCGGGCAAAGCGCTGGTCTATGTTGTCCAGGATATTGGATCTCCGAATTGCATCGGAGGCTGCATCACCACGAAGATCGCGTTGGATGGCGTCTGGGTCGGCGCCAATCATCACAATTCCTATTTCTCTTTCGCGGTCGAACCTGGCGAGCGCCATCTCTGCGCCAACTGGCAGTCGCACTTCGGTAGGCTATCGAGGGTTGTCGGCCTGGCTCATTTCACTGCCGAAGCTGGTAAAACCTATTTCTTTCGCACCAGGGCAATCGGTTACGGAGGTCCGACGTTTTTTGATATCGAACCCATCGACACCGATCAGGCGAAACTATTCATCGCCTCCATCCCCATGAGCGTGTCGCATCCGAAGAAATAAAGTAGCAGCCTATTGCTGGGTCGCCGAAGTATTCAGCTTCTCCAGATTCGGAGAAGTCGTCCCGCTCTCCCCCGCCACGAAGAAGTTGTGGTCGTAAAGATTGCGGTACATGCGGCCTGCGATCTCGGCCGCTTTGGGCCCGAAGGTCGGACGTCCGCCCTGTAGGAAGATGACGGTCACAATGCGTCCGACGTCGGTGTTGGCGTACGATGCAAACCATCCGAAGCGCGTGCCGGCGTGCGAGCATGTCCCGGTCTTGCCTAAGATCGACTCCTCGTTAAAGTTCAAACGCACGCTGCGCGCGGTGCCATATGCGACGGCTCCGGCCAGTCCGTCGGAGAGTTCTGGAATCACGGGCTCGATATCGAGATGGCGTTTTACGCGAGGCTGGAAGCTGGCGACTTCATCGGGACTGGTCGGATGTTGCAGGTAGTAAAGTGTGCCACCATTTGAGATCGCCGTAACCAGTGCGCCTAGTTGCAGCGGAGTCATCGAAATGCCTTCGCCAAAAGAGCACATTTTGGCGACGCCGCCGAGTCTTGCGGGGATTTCTACTTCCGGATAGGCGCCCAACTGCTCGTCCGGAATATGATATCCCGCAAGTTCGCCGAGTCCGAACTGGTGCGCGTAGTATTGCACCTTCTCGAAGCCCAGCTTGCGACCGACCGCTTCGAAGTAGGCGTTGTTCGAGTGCGCCAGCGCCTCCGTCAGATTCATGCGGCTGCGACGCCCGAGCGAAACTTCAGTTTCCTCGTCGATCACGCCTTCGCTCAACGCCGCCAGAGCCACGGAAAGTTTGATGGTCGAGCACGGCTGCGCGCCGCTTGAAAGCGCGAGCTTCTGGTTGACCATGGCGAGGACGCGTCCGCTGGTAGGCTCGATCGCGACCACCGTGCCGTTCATGTTGCCCAAGGCATCGATCGCGGCCTGACGAACGACCGGGTCTTCGCCGGCGGTCACGTCACCTTCGGTGATCTCGGATGCGAACGAACTGGTGTGGAAACGCTCGTAATAAGAACGAGGGTGGCGGCGGGTGCTGGAATAACGCGTGGCGGCACTGTGCGTGGCGGAATATTGCGAGTGCGGAGCGCGGCTCCGCGCCAGGGTTCGCATGCGCTTCTTCGCATGTTGATTTTCCGTAACCCCGCGAGCTTTCGAATGGACCGTGAGCGCGCGCGGATTGACGCTGGCTGCGAAACCACTCGCTTCCAGCAACATTGCCAATCCTAAGAAAAATGCGAGACGAAGAACCCAGGTCCTAAACTTCACTCTCACCATCCCCGTTTGGTACTCGGCCAATCGATTGCTTAGTCCATCTGTCGGCCTAGTTAATTAGATGCAAGAGTCTCGCCAAATCACCGCACCGAAGACGTATCTCATGCAACTGTCCGATAGTAGGCGATTTGCCCGGTTCGGCGCAATGCCAAAGTATAAAGCTGTCAACCGCAGAATCTGCGCGATAACTATATGAATAAATTGCATTTAATATGAGTTCGTAGAAGGGGCAAGCACTTTGGTAATCTGATTGGCTTGTTACCTTCAAAGGTACTGGGATTTGCACCAGTTTGCACATCCGCGCCGATGCTGGTCCGATCAGCGCTGCTGACACATCATCACCGCGAGCAACGTTCCCTCGGTACCGCATTTTTTCTGATACGCAAAAACGCGCTGCAGACGGGCAATCGCCGATGAACCGGTTCGAGTTCTTTTTCCGATCCGATCCAATTGCATTTTCTCACCTGTCGCCAATGCCCTTCAGGATCGAGCGATACCAGGCAACAAAATTCCGCAGACCTTGCTCCATTGACGTCTTCGGTGAATACCCCAGAAGGCGTCTTGCTTTGTCGATGTTAGCCCATGTAATGGGAACGTCTCCTGGTTGATCGGGCAACCGGTCCTGCAGCGCTTTTTTCCCGGTTGCTGCCTCCAGTTGCGCAATCAACTCTCGGAGACGCACCGGGTGGGAGTTGCCCAAATTGAAGACCTCGAATGGCAGCTTGGGTTCTGGCGCGTATTCGAGTGACGCAATCACCCCGGCCACGATATCGTCAACGTAGGTGTAATCGCGACCCATCGAACCGTCCCCATAGACCGGGATCGGCTTTCCCAACTCGATGAGCGCAGTGAATTTGTGGATCGCGAGGTCGGGCCTTTGCCGCGGGCCGTAGACGGTAAAGAATCGCAAGCAGAGGATCGTCAAGCCATACAAATGCGTGTAGGTGTAACACATCAACTCCGCCGCAAGTTTCGTTGCCGCATAGGGCGAGATCGGACGAGTCTCGAGGTCGTCTTCGCAAAATGGAACGGTGTTTGTGATGCCGTACACTGAACTCGACGAGCCAAAGATCAGCCGTTGCACCTTGAACTCACGGGCGATTTCCAGTAGGTTCACTGTCCCGGCAACGTTCACACTTTCGTACAAAGCAGGCTGTTCAATCGAAGGCCGCACGCCGGCGCGCGCGGCGAGATGAATCACGATTTCAGGTTGGACGTGCTCCGCAACTTTTCGCAGCGCATCCATATCCCGCACGTCCGCCTCGAAAAATTCGTAGGCCCCGGCGTTGCGAATCTCCTGCAGATTGAGTCGCTTGCGGCTGAGCGCGTAGAAATTGTCGAGGTTGTCCACAATCGACAATTGCGTCCCGCGGCGAATCAGCGCCTCCGCCACGTGGGATCCAATAAAACCAGCGCCGCCTGTCAGTAAGATCCGCTTCGGATTTGATCCCACTCAATCACGTCCCAATTTCGTAAAGAACAGAAAACTGATTCTAGCGCACAGCCACGACGAAGTAGTTGGCGGCGAACTAATGCTCCACTGGAAGTAGATCATGTGAACGCTCATTCGGAGCGATAGATTCGAGCACAATCGTCTTAGCCTCCGACCCCCTCCAGAAATGATGCCCAGCGCCGGGCGATGATGTTCCAATCAAACATTTCCCGACAGCGCAGGTATGCCGCGCGCCCAAGGGAGGCTCTGTAATCCGCCCGTTCCAGGAGATTCGAGAGCGCGGCTGCGAACTCCTCCACTTCCTCGGGATTCACCAGGATCCCTGCCTCACCCAGCACTTCCGGAATGCCCCCGCGGTTCGAACCAACGACGGGAGTGCCGCAGGCCATGGCTTCGGCATTGACCAAGCCGAAAGGCTCCTGAAACAAAGACGGGCTGGCAAAAACCGTCGCTCGTTGAAACCAGGCCGGCAAATCCCTATCATGATGAATATATCCCGGAAAATGGATCCGTGCCTTCTGATTGCGGACTAACGATTGCGCCAAGTCCCGTACTTTACGCACATAATCGGTTTCCCGATGAACTCCGAAACCGCTCGTCCCCCCAATCACCAGGGCCGCATCCGGGTGGCGATCAAGCAAGCGAGCGTACGCGCGTACAAGCTCAAGAACTCCCTTTTCCTCGTCGAAACGTCCGACAAAGAAGATGGTCTTTGCTTCGCGAATGTCTTCTCGCGGGGCAAACAGCTGCATATTAATGCGCATCCTATCAATTAAAGAGGACGACCTCGGCGCTGTCGGCCCGGACCTCAGCCGCCCGCAAGCCGCGACAGACTGAATTCCGCATCCCGGTGCGTCCTTTCGCTTGCTCCCGGATCGGCGTCCTTCAGGAGGGGATTATGGAAAAGCTTCGGTTCATGCTTTCTTTCCTCGCTCTGATTCTGGCTGCGTCCTTTGCGTTGTCCTGCGGCGCGAGTTCACACGGTCAAAATCCACTGCAATCCATCACGCTAAGCCCAGCAACTGCCGACGCCCAGAATTATCCCAACGGCGAGGTGCAGTTCACCGCCACCGGCCATTACATTAATCCCTCACGCTCGGTCACTCCGCTCTCGGCTGGTTGGGGCACCTGTTACCAGGACGCCTCGACAAGTGAAGTATCCGTCACCAGCGGAGGCGTGGCAAAATGTGCGACGGGAGCGATCGGCACATACACAGTCTGGGCGAATGACCCGCCATTCCCCAATGTGGGATGTCTTGCAATCACTGCCTGCGGCGGCGGATGCTTTATCGCCGGAAGCGCGCAACTCACGTGCCCCTAGGGTAGCCTTCAGGAGGAATCATGGAAAAGCTTCGCGTCAGGGCTTCTCTTCTCGCTCTGGTTCTGGCTGCGAACTTGGCGTCGTCTTGCGGCACCGGTCACGGTCAGGGTCAACTTCAATCCATCTCGCTGAGCCCCGCAACTGCCGACGCGCAGGATTATCCTGACGGGCAAGTGCCGTTCACCGCCACCGGCCACTACGTTAATCCGACCCACACGATCACTCCGCAGTCGGCTACTTGGGTAGCCTGTCAGCAAAGCGGGCCGATCACGACCGAAGTATCCCTCAGCCAGGGAGGCGTGGCTCAATGCGCAATCGGAGCGGCTGGCACATACTCAATCAATGCGTGGGACACCAACAAAATTGAGCCCTGCGCCATCAATGCCTGCGGGATATTGGTATGCGCTATTGTCGGTACCGCGCAACTCACGTGCCCCTAGGGCAGGCTGCGGTAGAATCCATCACGAGCGCAGCGTTCCTTTATATTGGGGATCAACTATATTGCGGATCAACGCTGCCGAGGTCTGCCTCTTGCGAACATCGCTCGTGATGGTTTTTTTTGCCATAGGTCTAGTCATCCCACTCTTTGCCCAATCCGTCGAGCAGACGCCCGAAGCCCGGCGGGCCGAACTCAATCGTCTGCTCGCCGACGAGTGGGAGTACCGGCTCCGCACCCAGCCTGAACTTGCCACCCAGGTGGGAGACAATCGCTACAACGATCGGCTGAGCGATTTCTCGGACAAAGCAATTGCCGACGATCTCGAACACGCTCGTCAATCGCTGGCGCGCTTCGAGGCCATCGACGTCACCGGATTTCCCGAGCCGGAAAAGCTCAATCACGCATTGATGCTGCGCAGCCTGCGGGAAGCGCTCGACAGCGCCCAATTCAAAGACTGGGAGATGCCGGCGACGCAGTTTGGCGGCATTCATCTTTCCTACGCTTCGCTCCCCTTCAGTTCTCCCTTCCGCAACGTGAAAGATTACGAGGACTATCTGTCCCGTCTGCACCAGATTCCGCGCGTGCTCGAGCAGGCCACGGGACACATGCGGGACGGATTACGCGACCACCGCATGCCGCCCAGGTATCTGCTCGAGAAAGTGTCCAGTCAGGCGCAGCAGATTGCCGACGACCCGCTCGACAAGAGCCCATTCACCGACCCGCTGCGCAAGTTCCCCGATTCCATCTCCGAGGCGGACCGCAAACAACTGCGCGACGCAATCGAAGGCGCGGTAAAGAACGAAGCAGCGCCCGCGTACGCGAAATTCGCCAAATTCGTGCGCGACGATTACGCGCCTCACGGACGGCTCGATCCTGGCGTGTGGGCCTTGCCCGACGGAGAAGCGCGCTATCGCTTCGCCGTCCGCCACCAGACGACCACCGATTTCACTGCCGACCAGATTCACCAGCTTGGCTTGAAGAGCGTGGCGGAAATTGAAACCCAGATGCTTTCCATCGCCAAGGTACAGGGATTCAGCGATCTGAAATCGTTCAACGATCACATCCGGCAGGATCCAAAGCTGCACGCCAGGTCGGGTCAGCAATTGCTTGACCTGTACACGCAATATCGCGACCAGATGTACGGGAAGCTGCCGCAATTATTCGGACGGCTGCCGAAGAATAAGCTCGACGTGGTGCCGATGGAATCGTTCCGCAGCGCCGAAAGCGTGCCTGCCGATTATTCGCTGGGCGCTGGAGATGGCTCGCGGCCGGGACGCATCAACGTCAACGAGTATGCGCCGGAGAAGCGATTGCTCCTCAACGTGGAGGCCATCGCTTACCATGAAGGCGTCCCCGGACATCACCTGCAATTTTCGATCGCGCAGGAACTCACCGGCCTGCCGCCGTTCCGCAAGTACGACCTCGATCTGAATGCGTATACCGAAGGCTGGGCGTTCTATGCTGAGCGTCTGGGAAAAGAAGTAGGCTTTTATCAGGATCCGTACAGCGACTACGGCCGCCTGCAGAATGAAATGTGGCGCGCCGTGCGCTGGGTGGTGGATACGGGCGTGCACTCCAAGCACTGGACGCGCCAGCAGATGGTCGACTTCTTCCACGAACACAC
>JBEKYF010000028.1:0-47339 GCA_049511255.1 Terriglobales bacterium
CGAGATCGAAAAGCAAGGCTGGCCGTTCTGGAAAAGGCTCATGCACCGACTGCAGGACTGTCCTATATGCAAGCCCAAATCACAAACTCGAAAACTTCAATGAGCGCTATCGCCTGGTTACATCAACTGACCCGAGTGGGATAATGGCACTCAGCCGTTCAGTGGAGGGCTCAAATGGAAGGAACACAGTTTCGATACGTGATCAAGTTCGTCGCTGACATGAACAAGGCAGTGAAGTTCTACCGTGACATCCTCGGTCTCCAACTTAAGTTCGAATCGTCGGGCTGGAGTGAGTTCGTGACGGGCGAAACCACTCTCGCGTTGCACCCGGCTTCCGACAAGAACCCGGCTGGAAAGGTCGAATTGGGGTTCACGGTCGCCGACGTGGAGGCTTTCTACCGGGACATGAGCGCGAAAGGAGTGCTCTTCAGCATGCCGCCAAAGAAACAGGATTTCGGCGGGGTGCTGGCGCAGTTCGTCGATTCCGAAGGTGCACATTGCAGCGTGGGCGCAGAGGCGGCGTAGAACCCAGCAAGCCAGGGAGCGCCACCGGGGGTTTTGAGTGTAATCGCCTTCCATGAGAAGGCCGGTCGGAGTCAAGTGGGTTCTTCGTTTTTGTTAGACACGATTTGTTCTCTGCCGAGTCGCCTGCTGTCGCCACCCTTCCATCCGCACTCTTCATTGAGCGATTTTGTTCGCTCGGTGCAAGTTGGGTGTTCTCGTTTCAGCCGGTGCTGCCACCTGTTTGTCGACCTCTGTTTCCATCCAGAGAATGGAAGCTGGGCCAGGCGATTAACGCAGTCACCGGAACTCGGCGCTTGAGCTTTTGCGTTTCCTTCCTAAGAATGTTTTGCCTTTATGCCGCTGCCGGCATCGCTCTCTGGTTGCGCAACGGTTCGTAAACCTCTCCGCTCACCCACAAACGATGCAGCAGGACGGCTAACTTTCGCGCCACTGCAATAATGGCTCGTTTCTTCCCGCTCTTGCCGCCACGTTCGGCCAGCTTCAATCCCCAGCGGCGCAGATCGCTGTCCACGCCAAACGGCCCCAGAATATGATGCGCTCCCTGCACCAGCAGCGTGCGCAGATACGGATCGCCTTCCTTGCTGATGTGCATCTGCGGCTCACTCTGCCCCGAGTTCCTTCGTCCTGGCTGCAGCCCCAAGTAACAGCCCACATCCCGACTTTTGCCAAAGCGATGCGCGTCCTCCAGCGTCAGCACGTAGGTCAGCGCGATCAGCGTGCCCACGCCCTTGACCTGCTTCAGCCGCGCCACCTGCGGATAGCTCTGCTCCGCTAACTGCTCGATCCCCTCGTTGTACTCGCGGATGCGTTCACTCAACGACTCGATCCCCGCCAGCAACGGCTCCAGTGCCTTTTGCAGTTCCGGACTCAGGACCTCCGCTTTCTCCGGATTCATATTGCGCACGTTGCATCCGCGCAGACGTTCTCCGTAGCTCTTGGCCAATCCGCGGGCCGTGTTGACCAGCGCCGTTCGTGCTCGCACCAGTCCGGCTCGCGCCCGGATCACGGTCAGATCCGCTTGCGCTCTCGCACTGCGATGCTTCACCGGACATAGCAACTGCGGATCGATTCTGGCCAGCCGTGCCAGTGTCTGCGCATCCAGACGGTCGTCTTTCTTTCGGCTTTCCCCGATCAAACGCACGTTGCGCGCATGCGCCACGATCACTTCATGCCCCAACTCGCTCAGCAGTCGGCTTACCCACGGCGAATGCATCCCCGTCTCCAAAGCGATCCGGCTGCGCGGCATCCCGCCAAACACTTCTCTCATCGCTTGCGGAGTTGTGCTCAGCTTTTGTTCCAGCAGCACAGCGCCGGATTCATTCAACACGCAATACCAGCTCGATCGATCGCCCAGGTCCAGGCCGATCGTCAGCTTCTGTTCGGAAAAATTCCTGATCTGCTTCCTCGCTACAGTGCTAATCTTCTTCATTGCCGGTCTCCTTTATCTCTTGCGCTTCAAGCGCGTCGATAACTTGGGAGCGTACAGCATCCCGTCGGAGACCGGCCTTCTCATCCCATCTGCTGTTATGACGATGTCGACAGATTGTCCCTGTAGTGCTCGCAACTTCATCGCTTTGTTGGCCCACGAAAGGCCCCATGAACGGTCGGTTGCGGTGTAGTACGCATCGCCGACTTGAAAACAAAAAGCAATGTTTGGAGCAGTAGGCCACGGAGGGCAATCCAAACCATAGCAGCGCGGTTCAGAATGGGTTTCAACCAGTGTCGCTTTTCTCTTTTCTTGATTATCAGCAGCGACTAGCCCGCTCAAAAGAAACAGGCCCACGGACAACGAGAATCCCCACCTTCTACCCATGGGCAACATTATGCGCTTCGCCAGAGCGGCGGTCACTGGCGTAACATCCCGATTACGCTCATCGTCCATTTAAGAACAGGCGGGAGATCTGCTGAAGGAGAAGTTCGGCACGAGGGGCTTAACGCAGGTTCGCGCCGGCTGACGCCATGCTCTGCTTCCCGTACTCCCAAAACACCTTGTTCGCCGCGTCCGCCCCATCACCGAAGTTGAAGTGCTTGGCGACCAAAATGGTCATCAGGAAGGCCGCGTTCGAGGCAGCCCCGAGCAGCGCCCCTATTTGAGGATCAGAGACGGTGGCACCTATCTGGGTAGCCATCGAATCCGCAAAACCCTCTCGATGTCATCTCCTGGGAACAAGTCAGGGCTGGCCTGTTTAAGAAACCGGAGCGGACGCCTGAGCAGTCAATGCCGAGTCGGTGGTGAGCCGTTGTACCACTCCTCCAAGGGCCGCTTTCGAGCGTCCGGATCCCCCGGATCCCCTCTTGACTTGACAGTATGCTAGAACTAGCATATTATGCAGGTGAACATGACAGCTACTTCGATGAGGCCGTTACGTTTCGTCGGGGATTCGTTGGAGGTGCTGCGCGAACTGCCGGAAGAGGTCAAGGACGAGATCGGGTTTGCGTTGGAGCGCGTCCAGAGGGGCAAAATGCCGGAGAACGCAAAGCCCCTGAAAGGTATTGCACCGGGCGTGCTGGAGATTGTTTCCGACTTCCGGGGCGATACGTTCAGGGCCGTTTATACCGTGAGGTTCCCAAAGGCCGTTTACGTTTTGCATGTTTTCCAGAAGAAGTCCAAACGGGGCATTGCGACGCCGAGGCATGAAATGAAACTCGTGGAAAAGCGCCTCGCGCAAGTGGTGGAACTGGAAAAGCCGAGCAGGAAGAATTTAGGCTGAACAGGAAAATTACGCTAAACAGGGACAAATCACGATGAAAAAGCATGGATACGTGGAAGGCACTGGCAACGTCTACGCTGATCTGGGTGTTGTTAATCCCCAAGAGGCACGCGCGAAGGCTGATCTGGCTCACCGGATCGTTGACATCATCGAATCCCGCAAACTGACACAGGTACAAGCCGGGAAGGTGTTGAATGTGGACCAACCCAAAGTCTCCGCCTTGAAGCGCGGCCGTCTCACTGATTTCTCCATCGAGCGACTTGTTGGTTTCCTGCTCTTACTCGGCCATGATGTACAGATTACCGTCACGCCCAAACCCCATTCGAGCCGGAAACCACCTACCTTGCAAGTGAACGCGATGGGGGCGGTTGCTGCCGCTCGCCGCTAAGGAGACTAAGTGTGTAGGCAAAACAAGAAGATGGTTCTTTCGGGGTCTCTGATACACCCCCAAGGCGATGTCTCTTAGAGACACAGAGCGCCTTTTCGAGTACCGCGAGGAACCGAGTACCTGCACCGGATTTTGCACCGACTGCCTGCATCCGGGGCTTACTGGCGTCTACTGGCTGTTCCGAGGCAGGTTAGCGGAAGTGATTGAGGCGAAAGGTAGAAGGTTTATTATCAAAAGCTTGTAGAGAATTGCTAAAGCGATGCTGGTAGATGGTGTGTCTGCCAGTTCCACCACTTCCGCTTTACAATCAATATTTTTGCAAACCGTTTGAGGGAGACTGAAGCCTGCACGGCACTCGCCACAAGCCCTGATTTTAACACTGCACCCAGCAACGTGCTTCCTAAGTGTTTATACACGGTCGAACGGGGCCGGTTCAAGTTCGCGGTGATTCGGCCCGAAGGATGAAGACGTTGGTTCCGGAGACCAAGGGGGTGCCGCTGGAGCCCAAATCCAGAAACAATTGGGCATCGAATAGGCCACTATGAACTTTAATGTTGTCGGCATCGGAGAAGTGCTGTGGGACTTGCTTCTCACTGGACCACAGTTGGGCGGAGCCCCAGCAAATTTGGGCCCAGGTCATCACGCGCGTAGGGAATGATGACTATGGGCGCGAAATCATTCGCCGCTTTCATGAGATGGGCCTGCCGGACACCACTGTGCAGATGGATGAAACCGCATCTACCGGGACAGCGAAGGTCGCACTCTCCGGCGATGGACTTGCTCATTTCACCATTCAAGAACATGTCGCTTGGGATTACCTTGCTGTGACCCGGGAGGCACGCGCGGCCGCGCGCGAGGCGGACGCAATATGTTTCGGTAGCCTGGCCCAGCGTCGCGAACCTTCGCGCAGCACAATTCAACAACTGGTCGCAACCGCTCCAGCAGACGCGCTGCGTGTTTGTGACATCAATCTTCGGCAGCAGTTCTATTTGCGTGGGCTGATTGAACAATCGCTTCAGTTGGCAAACGTGCTGAAGTTGAACGATGACGAACTGCTGAGCCTCGCCGGCATGTTTAGCCTGACCGGTTCGACCGAGCATCGGATCAATTGGCTGGCGCAAACCTTCAGCCTGCGATTGGTTGCATTAACGCGTGGGGCGAATGGCAGCCTGCTTTATGAGGAAGAGGGGCGGTGGTCGGATTGCCCGTCTCGTCCAGTGAAGGTCGTCGACACTGTGGGTGCGGGTGATTCGTTTACAGCCGCACTGGTTCTGGGACTGCTTCGAAAAATGGATTTGGACGAAATCAACGCTGTCGCCAACGAAGTGGCACGCTATGTTTGCTCCCGCGAAGGCGCGACGCCAGCTTTGCCGGCAAAATTTGCCAGAAGGTTTTCGATCACGCATCTCCGGTGACGCAGTTTCACGGCCTCAAGTCAGGACCCGAGCTTGAGCAGCGCTTCGCGGAACCGTTCGCTTCTCTGCGTGAGGTGAAGATAAACCATCTCGTCAGCTTTGGACTTGCTGCGGATGATCCGCACCAGCGCCTCCTTATCCTCGCGTGTCCAGGACCGAAGGCCGGGAACCGGAGCGAAGAGCATTGCAAAATTCTCGAAGCTGGCGCGTTCGGCGGCCGTCCACGAAGATGTGTCCACATTGAGAATCCGCGCGACCGCGCGCACTGATTCCCGGCGCATGCGGCCGCTGTCGCCTTGAAATTCTTGCGCCATCCGCCGATTCACTCCGAGGCCAATGTTGCGCGTGCTAAAGCTGTCCCACGCTCCCGCTTCGCTACCCGGCAACTCGTAGAACACGTGCCCACTGGCCAAGCGGCGCAAGGTTCTGGCAGGAGTCCGGTATTTCGGATCGGCGGCGATTCTGCCTTCTTCGCGTTCCGCCAATCTTTGCAGGTCCGCGCGCCCCGGTCTGAAGCCGAGCTTCCGGTAAAACCAGAACGCTCCCGATTCGATCGCTTCCTCGTTGTCATGGCCCAGTTGATACGGGTAGACCGAGATGCACGTCGTTCCCATCAGGTGACAGAGGCAACGCAGCACTTGCGCGTAGATCCATCCCGCTTCGCCGCCGCGGAAAGTGTAGAAGGTGTTGAAGCCGACCTCCATCCACTCGCAGAGCGCGATGGCTTCAATGTAGTTGATCGGCACGCCATTTTTGAGCGTCAATCCCGCGGCATAGGCGCGCAGCGGCAAACGGCGATCTGGCGGCAGGTTCCAAAGATGGATTGTCACTCCACGTCCTACATCGGCTCGCACCACCGACGCGGGATCGCCCAGCGTGGTGCCGTAAAGTTCGCGGTAACGCACCAGCATGACCTCGCGGATCATGTCCATGACCTGCTCGCCCTGCTTGCGGGAAAGCCTCGTCAGTTGCACTGGAGGCCGCGCCAGTTCGTCAGCCAGCGACACCTGGCTGCGGCTGATCAGCGGTTCGCTGTGATAAAAAACGCTCGGAACCGGCTTCCAGTTGCGCGTTCGTGCGATGACGGAGTTGTCGAGATTCCAACGCAAGGGCACGCGCAGTGATTCGTAAAGCTCGGCTTTTTGCTGCACCGGCAGCGGCAACTGTTCGAAGCGTTCAATCAGCCACGCAGGCGTGGCATGCTTCCTGCCCCCGGCCGCCTCCAGCCATCGGCGCCACGGTGTGTCGGCCTCGACATACGCGTCATCTTCGAGCAATGGCATAAAACGCGGGCCGGTCGCTCCTAATTCTCGTCCCGGCTCGTAGTTCTCCCAGGCAATTTCGACTTTGTTGGGCATGCGCTCGATGAGCCAGCTAGCAAGATCGAAGCTGAGCGTGTCTTCCATCTGCGTGCCGGCAATACCGGAGACTTCGATCGGCTCGAACGCGTCCATGTCGGCGCCGGCTTTGCGTAATGCTTCCACTTTCTTGTGGAAGCTATTCAGAATGCGCTCGGTGGCGCGGACTACGGCTGGTCCTTGAGGGAAGGCTCGCAGGAAAAGCAGAGCTTCATGGAAGCGAATCAGCGGAGCCGCATCGGCGAAGCGCGCGGCGTCGAGACGATTCAGCAACTTCACTACGCGGGCGGCTTCGTTGCGACCGAAGCGATAGCGGCTGGCTTCTAGTTCGGTGAGTTGGCGGTCGAGAGCGTTCGCGGCCATGGAGATACCCAACGAAGGGTACCTCATGGCGTGCCTGCCACGCATTACATAGTTGATGACTCGGTTGGCTCGGCTCGAAATCCCTTTTGGACTTAGTTGATTACTATGCCGTAGCCGTAGTACCCACTCATTCGCACAGAACGCCAATGAGTGGGGCACCCTCCGGTCCTTAGTCGCCGGTCGTTCGCCCCATGCTATAATCTCGGTTCGCCTGAATGTTCTGCGTCGAGGCTGATCCTGTGATTTCCTTCGCGGGCGGATCCGTAATTCCTAGAATCAGCGCAATTCAAGTATGCTAGAGATGAGGTAGAGCTATGTCCGGACATTCAAAATGGGCAACCATTAAGCACAAGAAGGGCGCGCTCGACGCTAAGCGCGGCAAGATCTTCACCCGTCTCATCAAGGAAATCGCGATGGCGGCGAAGTCGGGCGGCGATCCCGACATGAACCCGCGGCTGCGCACGGCCATCGTGGCGGCGAAGGCTGAGAACATGCCCGCCGACAACATCAAGCGCGCCATCCAGCGCGGCACCGGGGAACTGCCGGGCGCGAACTACGAAGAATTTATTCTGGAGGGCTACGGCCCGGGCGGCGTTGCTTTGCTGGCGGAAATTTCGACCGACAACCGCAATCGTACGGTGAGCGAGATCCGGCACGTCTTCGGGAAGAACAATGGCAACATGGCCGAAGCCGGCGCGGTTTCGTGGATGTTCCACAAGAAGGGCGACATCATCGTTCCCAAGTCGGCGGCCAAGGAAGACGATCTGATGAACATTATCCTCGAAGCGGGCGGTGAAGATTTGAAGGACGATGGCGAGAACTGGGAAATCATCACGGAGCCTTCCGCTTACGAAGCCGTGTTGGAAGCCGTGAAGAAGGCCGGCATTAAGCCCATCTCCTCGAGCGTGGGCATGATTCCACAGAACTACATCAAGCTGGAAGGGCAGCAGGCGGCGCAGATGATTCGCCTGTTGGAAGCGCTCGAAGATAGCGACGATGTGCAGAACGTGCATGCCAACTTCGATATCGACCAGAAGGTTCTGCTCCGCCTTTGAATTTCGATCACCCGATGGCCCGATCATCGATGACCGAACACTCTCCGGTCCGACCCCAGCCCAATCGTCCGCAGGTCCGCCGAACTTTTCAACACCCTTGAGGAAAAGTTTGTGGAAAAGTGCGGACTTACTCTTGTAACCTTCTGTTAAGCAATCGCTTTCAACGTTCTGCACTGCATCGGGTGCTAGCCGCATCGGGCCGATGCAGGTTTTGATCGCACTAAAGATTTGACCCGAGTAAAGATTCAATCTCCGTGAAGACACGTCTCGACAAGCTGCTCGTAGATCGAGGGCTGACGCCGTCGCGCGAACGGGCGCAGGCTCTCATCCTGGCCGGAAAAGTTCTTGTCAACGAGCAGAAGATCGAGAAGGCGGGCGCATTGATCGACTCTGGCTCGTCGTCGATTTTGCGCCTGCTGGGCGAGGATCTGCGCTACGTCAGCCGTGGCGGGCTCAAGTTGGAGAAGGCTCTTGAGCACTGGCGAATCGATCTTCACGGCAAAGTCTGTCTCGATGTCGGCGCTTCGACCGGAGGCTTCAGCGACTGCATGCTGCAACACGGCGCCGCCAGGGTGATTGCCGTGGACACCGGCTATGGTCAGATGGATTTCGGCTTGCGCAAAAATCCACGCATTCGGCTTCTGGAGAAAACCAACGCCCGCTATCTCGAAGCCGGCGACCTTGGCGAGCCTATCGACTTCATTGCCATGGACGTCTCCTTCGTCTCCGCTACCCTGGTGCTCCCGGCGGTGATTCGCGCCGCTTCGTCTTGCGCCAACCGCGCTCCCGGTTCAGCCGCGGTGTGCCAGATTGTAGTGCTGGTGAAACCGCAGTTTGAAGCGGGCAGGGAACTGGTGGGGAAAGGCGGAATCGTGCGCGACGAATCGGCACAGCGAGCGGCCGTGGCCAGGGTAGAGGGGGCGCTGGCAGAACTTGGATGTACGCACGCCGAATGGATCGAGTCTCCCATCCTCGGTGGCGGCGGCGAAGGCAATCGCGAATTCCTGCTCCACGCAGAGTTTTCGCCGCCTGCCATCCGCTGATTCTGTACAATCGGAAGTCCGATGTCCGAATGGATGTCCAAAGAAAAGTCAGAAGACATGTCTAAGTCTCCCCAAGGCTCAAGCCAGCAGAAAACGGTCGCCATCATTTCCAAGCCGGACCGTCCCGAGCTCTCCGAAGTACTGCCAGCGCTCGAAAAATGGTTGCAGCAGCGCAACTACGCGGTGGTGGTGGATCGGGAAAGCGCCGCTTATTTTTCGGCGTCCAAGGTGGCGCCGCGGAGCGAGTTGGCCGCGCGGTCGCCGGATGTGGCTCTGGTGCTCGGGGGCGACGGTACTCTGCTTTCGGCGGCGCGCGCGGTTGCGAAAGCCGGAACGCTGATCCTTGGCGTCAACCTCGGCACGCTCGGATTCATGACCGAAGTTCCACTGGCCAATCTGTATCCCGCCCTGGACGCGATCGAGAAAGGGCACTACATCGTCGACAGCCGCTCCATGCTGAGTTGCTCGCTGGTCCGGGGCGGCGAGATTATCGCCACGCACGCCGCTTTGAACGAACTGGTCGTGAGCAAGAGCGCCATTGCCCGCCTGAATTACTTCGAGCTTTTTGTGGACTCGGAGTTTGTTTCCAGTTACAGAGCCGATGGCCTGATCATCGCGACGCCGACTGGTTCCACCGCTTATTCTCTGGGAGCGGGCGGGCCGATTCTCAAACCGGATGTGGATGCCTTCGTCATCACGCCCGTCTCGCCGCACGGATTGACGCACCGTCCGGTGGTGGTGCGGGATACGGTCGAGATCGAAATCCAGGTCAAGACCGGGGATGAAGAAGGGTACCTGAGTCTCGATGGACAAGTCGGCATGCCCATGCGAGACGGTGATATCGTGCGCTGCGTTAAGGCCGAACATCCGGCCAGGCTGTTGCGTTTTCAGAAAACATTTTTTGAAGTGCTCGCCACCAAGCTCAAGTGGGGAGAACGCTGAAGTCAGGTGTCGGGTCTCAGGCCGCTGGGGGCCATTGTGAACGAAATCCATCGAGGGCTCGTCGAGCACACCTTCGATACCGGCGAAGTTCAATTGAACTATGCCGAAGGTCCTGCCCATGGGCCGGTGCTCGTGCTGCTGCATGGGCTCGGCCGCCGCTGGCAGGTATTTCTGCCGCTGATTCCCGCGCTGAGCCTGCGCTGGCATATCTTTGCGCCCGACCTTCGCGGTCATGGCAGGTCCTCCCACGTGGCTCGCGGATACCATGGCCCGCAGTATGCTGAAGACATCGCCCGCCTGCTTCGCGAGCGCGTTTCCGCTCCCGCCGTGCTTTTCGGACATTCGCTCGGCGGGATGCTGGGCATGTGGGTCGCTTCTCATCATCCGGATCTGGTGCGGGCGCTGATTCTCGGCGACAACATGATCGTCGTCCCACAGCTTCGCAACCCGATGTACACGGCGCTGTTCTCGGGACTGCGCGGTCTGGCGCGCAAGGGCGGCTCCGTCGAGCAGATTGCTGATGGCATAGGCAGAATTGTGCTGCCAAGTCCGGGCACTGATAAGCCCGCCAGGATCCGCGAACTTCCCGGCAACGATGAGGCCTACCTGCTCTCCTGGGCGCGCTGCGTGCAGCAGGCCGATCCTGACACCTATGACATGGCGCTCGACGGATCGTCGCTCGAAAGCTGGGACGGCGAGAGCGTGTTGCGCGGAATCGCTTGTCCAACATTGCTTCTGCAAGGCAGCCATGAATTAGGCGGCCTGATGTCTGACGCGGATGTTGCGCTCGCCACCCGCTTGTTGCCGCATCACACGCATGTGAAGTTCCGCAACCTCGGACACGCGCTGTTCATCCAGCAGCCCGAGCCGGTGTTGCGGGCGGCGACTAACTTCTTGGAATCGCTGTAACGAGGTCGTGGAGCGGCCTGCGTCCCTTCGGCAAGCTCAGGGCAGGCTCTCGCCCATCCAGCCGGGCGGGGCGCCCGGCACTCCACTAAAACTTCTCCATCCTCAACTGATCCTGCAAGCTCTCTCGTCGCCGGATCACTCTCGCTTTCGCGCCATCCACCAGCACTTCCGCGGCACGGCCGCGCGTGTTGTAGTTCGATCCCAGCACCGCGCCGTATGCGCCGACGTCCAGAATGGCCAGCAGAGCGCCCTCGCTCGCCAGCGGAAGTTTTCTGTCACGGGCAAAAAAGTCGCCAGTCTCGCAGATGGGGCCGACTACATCGGTAATTTCCGTTGCGCGCGTCTCGCGGCTCGTCGCCAGGACCAGGGGAACAATCTCGTGATACGCGCTGTAGAGCGACGGACGCAGCAAGTCGTTCATTGCCGCATCGACAATTAGAAAACGTTTGTGATTATTCGTCTTCCGGTAGAGGACGCGCGTCAGCAACACGCCCGCCGGCCCGACGATGGAACGTCCCGGTTCGAGGAGTAAATGCAGCTTCAATCCGCGCAACGGACCGAGCACTGTCCTCGCGTACGCTGCAATCTGTTTCTCGAAACTCTTCTGCGCTCCCTCGTAGGAGATTCCCAAGCCCCCGCCGGCATCGATATAGCGAATGTCGTGGCCCTCTTGGCGCAGGACGCGAACCAGGTCGGCCACGCGCTCGAGTGCCTCTTGAAATGTGCCGACATCGGTGATCTGCGACCCGATGTGGACGCTCACACCAGCCACTTTCAGATAAGGTTGCTTTGCGGCCTGCGCGTAGAGCGTCCGCGCCTCGGGAATTGGGACCCCGAACTTGTGCTGATGCAGCCCGGTCGAAATGTACGGGTGAGTTTTCGCCGAGACGTTCGGATTGACCCGCACCGCAACCGCCGCTTGTTTCTTCAATCGCGTCGCGGTTGCCGAAAGCAAGCTTAATTCCGAAGCGCTTTCAATGTTGAAGAGCAATATCCCGGAGCGGAGGGCGAGCTCCATCTCCGCAGCGGTCTTACCTACGCCGGAAAACACAACCTTGAGCTTGTTCGGCGCCTTCCGGCTCACGCGCAGAACGCGGTGCAACTCTCCGCCAGAAACCACGTCGAAGCCAGCCCCCTCGCCGGCCACCAGTCGCAGAATTGCCAGCGTCGAATTGGCTTTGACCGAATAACACAGGGTGTGAGGAATGGAATGAAAAGCGTGAAGGAACGCGTTCACTCGCGCGCGGATCATGGCCGCGGAATAAACGTACAGCGGAGTTCCGTGGCGCGCGGCCAGGTTTGCAAGCGCCACCGCCTCGCAGTAGAGTTCCGCGGCGCGATCGCCCGAACCAGCGCGATGATATTCAAACGCGGGTGGCCGCAACGCTGCCGATTCGCGCGCGCGCTTCACTTGCGTTTGCCTGAACTGGTTTTCACTTTGATGGCGACCACCGTCTGATCGTCGAACGTATCCACTCCCGCGGCGTGCTCGGTCACCGCCTTGAAGATCTCGTTCACCACGCAGCCCGCCGACTTGTTGGCGCAGGCGGCAACGATCGCTTCCACCCGCTCCGGGCCAAAGGATTGACCATGCCGGTTGCGCGCGTCGAGAATACCGTCGCTGTAGAACACGAACATGTCCCCCGGCTTGGCCTTGAAACTGAATTCGTCGTATTCGGCTTCGTCGAACAGTCCCAGCGGCAGGCCCGTTGCCTCAATAAACTCAATTTTGCCGTCATGACAATAGATGGGCCGCGGCAAGCCCGAATTCGCCACCAGGAGCGTCCGGCGCTCGTCGTCCCAGACCGCGTAGATGATCGACACAAACTGCGCCGCAATCCTGCGTTCCGCCAGCGACAGGTTCACCGCCGAGAGCATCTCCGCCGGGCCCGGCTCACTCGGCGCATGGGAACGCAGAATGCCGCTGACCAGAGCGGCATAAATGGCAGCCGGCGCGCCTTTGCCGCTCACGTCTCCAATCGCAATTCCCAGGCGCGACAACGAATAGGGAAGGAAGTCGTAGAGATCGCCGCCAATGGCGCGGGCGGGAACAAACTTCGCCTCGACGTCGAGGTGCTGCATCTTCGGCAGCGAAGGCGGCAGCAAGCGAAACTGCAGCTCCCGCGCCAGCGCCATATCGCGTTCCAGGCGCTGCTCCTGCCGGGCAATCTCCTCGTAGAGGCGCGCGTTTTCAATGGCGATCGCAAGCTGCGCCGCGAGCGTGGTCAGGATCCGCTTGTGGTCCTCGGTGAAATAGCCGCGGCGCGTGTTCTCCAGATCGAGCACTCCGATTACTTTGTTCTTGTAGATCAGCGGAACCGCCAGTTCCGAGCGCGTTTCCGGATTCACCGCGATGTAACGGTCACTCTTGGCGACATCAGGCACCAGGACTGCTTCCTTGGCCTGCGCGGCGTACCCCACCACGCCGCGCCCCAGCGGGATGTCGTGCTTCAGATGCAGTCTTTCCTCGAAGCGCTGCGCGAACCGGTGCTGCAGTTTTTCTCCCGTTTGATCCAGCAGAAGGATGCTGAACATCTGGTAGTCGATCAGTCGATTGAGCAGCTCGGCGATGCGCTTGAGGAGTTGGTCCAGGTTCAGAATTGAAGTGAGTTCGCGCGCCATCTCATTCAGCAGCAGCAGCGTGCGGGCTTGGCGCGTTATGCGCGTATGCAGCCGTGCGTTCTCGATGCCCACCGCCATGCGCGACGCGATCAGGGTCAGCAGGCGTTTGTGCTCTTCGGTGAAGTACCCCTTTTCGCGCGCCTCAATGTCGATCACGCCAATAACCCGGTTCTTGACGATCAGCGGGATCGCCAGTTCCGAGTGAACGTTGGGCACGCCCTCAAGGTAGAAATCTTCCTGCGTTGTATCGGCGACCAGCACTGCCTGGCGAGTCTCCGCGGCGCGACCAGTAACTCCCTGACCAACTTTTACGCGCAAGCGGTCGGCGTCTCCCGGCGGATATCCTACATGGAAACGTACGTACAATTCCTGACGCTGCTCGTTGAGCAACAGGATCGCGAAAATTTCATAGTCAATGACCTTCCGCACCAGTTCCGCCACGCGCCGCAGTGTAGTTTCCAGATCGAGCGTGGTGTTCAGCACGTCGGCGACTTCGAGCAGGAGGGGTTCCACCTCGGAAGCGCGTTCAGTTTGCGAGGCGGTTGTTTTCACAAGCTTTATCTTAACAAGTTCTCAGTTCCCAGTTCTCAGAAAACCCCAATACCGTACGTTCCCACTGAGAACTGGGAACTGAGAACTTTTACATGTTTTCCAGCACGCAAATGTCCGGAAGATTGCGGTAGCGTTCCGCATAGTCCAGGCCATAGCCGACCACGTAGGCATCGGGGATGGTGAAGCCGATGTATTGCACCTCGATCGGCTGCTTGCGGCGTGAAGGCTTGTCCAGCAAGGCGGCGATACGCAGCGACCTTGGTTGATGCGCCTGCACCAACTTCGAAATGTAGTTCAGCGTCAGCCCGGTGTCGAGAATGTCTTCGACGAGAATCACGTTTCGGTCCGCCAGCGACTGATCCATGTCTTTGGTCAAACGGACTTCGCCCAGCGAATCCCACGCGGCGTGGCCTGCCGGGTCTTCTTTCGCTATGGGGCGGTTGCCGTAACTCGAAACCCCGATAAAGTCGAAGGTGGCGTCAAGCGGAACCTGACGCGCAAGATCGCTCAAAAAAATGGCCGCGCCCTTGAGAACGCCGATGAAGATAATCGATTGCCCGCGAAAATCGCGCCCAATCTCTTCTCCCAGCTCGGCGACTCGCTTGGCAATGGTTTCGCGTGACAGCAACACTTTGAGGTCGGGCATTGAGCACCATCTTATACACGAGTTTGGGTGCAACCGAAATGGTTTTAAATCCGGTATACTCATCGGCCATGAAATCAGGGGCCAAGTCTCGTGCACATTTTGCCGCGCTGCTTTGCGCGCTCGCAGCCCTACTCTACCGCGTTCCGCTTTTGGCACAACATCAGGATCCTGCGCGCTCTCGCGCCGCAGCCGTGCTCGACTCCATGCCGCAAGCGAAAAAGATCGATCAGGTTGCACTCTCTCCCGATGGAACTCAGGTTGCCTACATTGTCGATGGAGAGCTTACGGTGACACGCGTGCGCGGCGGCTCTGGCTCTCTCCAAACAATCTCGGTGGAAGGCAAGCTTCCGCTGCGCGAGGTCACCTGGTCAGCCGACAGCAAAAAGCTCGCATTTCTCGCCGACTTGCCGGGTGACATTCCAGTAGCCCAGGTCTGGACCGTAGCCGTCGATGGTAGCGGTAGTGCTCCGGCAAAGCGGGCGGAATTAAAAGGTTATGCCCAGACGCCTCGTTTTTCTCCCGACGGAGCGACCCTGGCGATCCTCTTTATTGAGGGCCTGCCCCGCGTGGCTGGCCCGCTGCAGCCTATGACCCCGCTTGCGGGAGTCATTGACGACCGAATCTACGAGCAGCGCCTCACCACCATCAACCTGAGCACGAATCACCTGGCGCAAGTCACGCCTGCCGACGTGTACATCTATGAATACGACTGGGCTCCCGACGGAGCGGCGTGGGCAGCCACGGCGGCGCACGGCTCCGGCGACGCCAATTGGTGGGTCGCGCGACTCTATCGCATCGATGCGCAAACCGGCGAGATGCGCGAGATCTACGCGCCAAAATGGCAGATGGAAGACCCGCACGTCTCACCGGACGGCAAAAATGTAGCCATCCTCGAAGGCCTCATGAGCGACGCAGGCGTCACGGGTGGCGATGTCTTCATCGTTCCCATCAAAGGAGGCACGGCACGGAATATCACTCCAAACTTCAAGGCGTCTCCTACTTCGCTCGCGTGGACATCTCCCGACCGCATCCTTTTCTCTGAAAACATCGATGGGAATTCCGGCTTCGGCAGCGTAAGCGCCACCGGAGGCGAGGCGCAGACACTATGGACGGGAGAAGAATTAGCGACGGTGGACGCGTGGCAACCTGGCGGCTCCTTTTCCCGCGACGGAATGGTGACCGCAGTCATACGCCAATCGGCCGGCACTCCGCCCGAAGTCTGGGTGGGGCCCATTGGCAACTGGAAGCAGATCACCCACCTGAACAGCGGCATGCAGCCGGCATGGGGCACAATGCGCAATATTCACTGGCAGAACGGAAGCATGCGGATCCAAGGCTGGCTTATGCTTCCCAAGGGCTTCGTGCCCGGCAAGACCTATCCGCTCGTAGTCAACGTGCACGGCGGACCGTCCTCGGCGTGCGTGTCTCACTGGGATGAGGGTCTCACCGGAGCCGCTTCGGCAATGGGCTACTTCGTTCTTTGTCCAAACCCGCGCGGCAGCTACGGACAGGGCGAGGCGTTTACGCAAGCCAACGTCAAGGATTTTGGGGGTGGGGACTATCTTGACATCATGGCCGGCATCGATGCCATCTCAAGGGAATATCCGATCGACGCCAAACGCATCGGCCTGCGCGGGCACAGCTATGGCGGATACATGACCATGTGGGCCGAGACCCAGACGCAGCGTTTTGCCGCGGCGGTGGCGGGCGCCGGACTCTCCGACTGGCTCAGCTACTACGGGCTGAACGATATCGACGAGTGGATGGTTCCGTTTTTCGGCTCGTCCGTCTACGACGATCCCGCTGTGTACGCCAAGAGCGACCCTATGCACTTCGTCAAAGCGGTTAAGACGCCTACGCTGATCCTGGTCGGCGATCGCGATGGTGAAGTTCCGATGGAACAATCGGTGGAATGGTGGCACGCGCTCAAAACCATGAAGGTGCCCACTAGGCTGGTTGTCTATCCGAACGAAGGACACTTGTTCATAAAGCCTGCCGACTCCCATGACTACAACTTGCGCACTCTGGAGTGGTTCGACAAGTGGTTCACGAAAGCGTCAGGCGAGTGAACGCCAATCTTTTAGCGGCTGTGCTCGCTCGTCGTTGCGCGCTTTTTTCCAAGTCACTAGAATTCTAATTCGCAGGTTATCATTCGCAGGTTACCATTCGCACGTTACCCCAGGAGTTTTTTGTGAATCTTAAAGGAATCCAACTCACATGGCTTGGCCACGCTACCTTCCGCGTCCAGACGCCGGAAGGGAAGACCCTCTACATCGATCCGTGGATTGCCGGTAATCCCAAGTGCCCGGCGAGCGAAAAGAACGTCAAGAGAGCCGACGTGCTGATCTGCACCCACGGGCATGGCGATCACATCGGTGACGCGGTCGACGTGGGCAAGAAGCTCAATCCGATCGCCGTCGGCATCTACGAGCTCTGCTTGTGGCTGCAGAAAAAGGGCGTCAAACAGATAGCGCCCATGAACAAGGGTGGCACGCAAACCGTCGCCGGTGTAAAGATCACCATGGTTCACGCCGTGCATTCCTGCGGCATTCAGGATGGCGACCAAATCGTGTACGGCGGCGAAGCCTGCGGCTACGTGCTTGAGTTCTCGAACGGAGTCAAACTCTACCACGCGGGCGATACCAACGTCTTCAGCGACATGGCCATCATTCGCGATCTCTACGCGCCGAAGATTGCCATGCTGCCGATCGGCGACCTTTTCACCATGTCGCCGCGCGAGGCTGCCTATGCCTGTAAACTGCTGCAGCCGGAAACTGTCATCCCCATGCACTTCGGCACGTTTCCGCAGCTGACGGGAACGCCCAGCGAGTTGCAGAAACTGGTGCCGGACGTGGAAGTGCTGGAACTGAAGCCGGGGCAGACGGTTTCGTAAATCACAATTCGGTGGAGCGACGGGCGCCTCGCCTGTCCCGCTTGCGCTTTCGGCAGAATCGAGGCCGGGCGGGGGCGCCCGGCTCTCCACCAGCAAACTCCCGGGATCGCAAGGAGCAACATGACGGATCAAACCGCGAACGCTGACTGGCGCATGGGCGGAATTACAGTTCCTGAAGTCGAAGACTATCTGTACGCGATACTGCCGCCGCGCGACGAAGTTCTCGCCGAGATGGAAGCTGACGCCAGCAAGAACGATGTGGCCATCGTCGGCCCCCTCGTCGCTCGCGTGCTTTATCAACTGGCCACTATCAGCGGCGCGAAGAAGATCTTCGAAATGGGCTCGGCCATCGGCTATTCCACCATCTGGTGGGCGCGCGCGGTAGGCGAAGGAGGACGCGTCGTCTACACCGACGGCGACCACAAGCGCGCCGATAAGGCCCGCCGCTACTTCGACCGGGCCGGTGTCAGCCAGCGCATCACGGTTCACGTGGGCGACGCGCTCGAAATTCTTTCGGAGGAGAAGCAACCGTACGACATCATTTTCAACGACGTCGACAAGACCGACTACCCGCGCGCCTTTCGTTTAGCGCTGCCGCGCCTGAAGAGTGGCGGCCTTTTTATCGCGGATAACGTTCTCTGGAAGGGCAAGCTCCGCAAGCCGAACCCCGATGCCCAAACCAAAGCGATCCTCGAATTCAACAAACTGATCTACGAATCCAAGGATCTGTTTACAACCATCCTGCCCATCCGCGACGGAGTTTCCGTTTGCGTGAAGAAATAGGGAAGGGAATCAGGCGCGACGAGCTTATAGCGCACGGTGCTAGAATTGTGCGTTTGCATCACCGGCGATAAAGCACACGCGATGAAGATCCTGACACCCGTGCCCGTCGAACAGATTCCGGAAACTCTGCCCCGCTCTCAACCCCATGCACAGCCCGACTCCTGGGTTGACGTCCTGGTGGTGGGCGCCGGCCCCACCGGCATGGCTTGCGCCATCGAGGCCCAGAAGGCCGGCTTCAAAGCTCTCATCATCGACAAGGGATGCCTGGTTAATTCCATCTATCACTATCCGACCAACATGGTGTTCTTCACCACGCCGGAGTTGCTCGAGATTGGCGACGTTCCTTTCACCACTGCTTCAGCGAAACCCAACCGGCTCGAAGCGCTCGAATATTACCGCCGTGTCGCCGAACACTTTCACTTGCACATCCGCCAGTACGAATGGGTGAAGACGATTACGGGTGAGGACCGTAATTTTCGGGTCACTACAACCAACCGGCACGATGCCATCCACGACTACCGTGCGCGCAAGATCGTGGTCGCCACCGGCTACTACGATCTCGCCAACCAACTCAATGTCCCCGGCGAAGACCTGGATAAAGTCTTCCATTACTATCGGGAGCCGCATCCTTATTTTGATACTGATGTCCTTGTGATCGGGGGAAAGAATTCGGCGGCGGAGGCGGCTTTGGATTTGTGGCGGCACGGGGCGCGCATCACGCTCGTCCATCGCGGATCGCAGATGCACAACCACGTCAAGTATTGGGTGCGCCCCGACATCGAGAACCGCATCAAGGCTGGGGAAATTGCCGCGCACTTCAACAGCACCGTACAGGAGATTGGCGCCGACTACGTTGCGCTGCGAACTCCGTCCGGCCCGCTTCGTCTGAAAAACGACTTCGTATTCGCTCTCACCGGCTACCATCCCGACTACGATTTTCTCCGCAGCGTGGGCATCGAACTTTCCCCCGAACAGATGCGTCCGGTTTGCGATCCCGAGAATCTGGAATCGAATGTTCCGGGAATCTACGTCGCCGGGGTGATCGTCGCGGGATCGAGGACGAATGAAATCTTCATTGAGAATGGCCGCTTCCACGGCAAGCTGATTGCCGCTCACCTCAGCGAGCAACTCGGCGGCGGAAACCAGAATTTTCCTCTTGACGCGACTTAACGTATAACACGAGGACGCCCGTGAAATGGGCACGGTCTCAGGTAGGGTTCCGAGTAAGGCACCTCGCAAGCACAAACAAATCTTTGGAGGAATCTATGAAGCTATTTCGGAATCCAGTTCGCAACATCGCTGCCGCTGCCGCAACCATGATCGTCGTCCTCTCCGCCAGCCTGGTTATGGCCCAGTCGGACGCGCACAAGTCGTTCGACCTGCTCAAGGGCTTGGAAGGGAACTGGGCGCCGGCGAAGAACTCTGAGGGCCACCTTCAAATCACCTTCCGCATGACCGCCGGCGGCTCCGCGCTTATGAGCGAGATTCACGGTCATGGTCCCGAAAACATGATCACCATGTTTCATATGGATGGCGACCGCCTTCTGATGACCCACTACTGCGGAGCCGGCAACCAGCCGCGCATGAAGGTCATCGCCTCCGACCCGAAATCCGTCAGCTTCGAATTCTTCGACGGCACCAACATCGGCCCCGGCGACGGACACATGCAACGCGTGACCTTCACACTACCTGACGCCGATCATCACAGCGAAGAATGGGTTTTCCTCGATCACGGCAAAGAAATGAAAGAAGTGTTCACGCTGGAGCGGGTGAAGTAGGTTCTTAGCGGCTAGAGCCGCACTCAATATAAGAACAGTTACCGCAGCGCATAATCGCTGCGCCACCCAAAATCAAATGCAAGGTCGGTTTTAATGTCGGTTTTGTAAGTCTAACGCACGCTAAACGGCCGTTCCTGAGCGAAAATGGAAACAGCAGCTATGCTCAGGCCCCATCGGTTGCGCACATCGGTGATTTGTTTGGCGGTCTCTAGTCTTCTGACCCAAGTTTGTCTCGCCCAGACTTCCACAAAACCACCGGGGTCGACCCCATCTCAGAACATCCTGGTCACGGTCACCGATGAGAACGATGTTGCCGTACCGTCCGCGCTGGTATTTCTACAAGCTTCTCCCCAGGCGATTGCACTGCGCTGCGTCACCGATTTTGCCGGCCACTGCGAGTTCTCCAGCCTCTCCGCCGCTGCCTACCAGCTCCGCGTCGAGAAGCAAGGTTTCTACTCAGTAATGTTGCCTGCGATCCAGACCGGCGCTGCGGCGAACCTCGGTGTCGCGAACATCGATGTCACTCTTCCCCACCAGCAAGAGGTACGCGAGGTAGTCGATGTGGTCGAGTCCCCGCCCGCTATCGATCCCGCCCAGGTCTCGGACCAGGAGCAGCTCACCGGCGTCGACATTATCAACCTCCCCTACCCTGCCACCCGCGACTACCGCAACGCGCTGAACTTTATTCCCGGGGTCGTCAACGATGTTTTCGGGCAGCCGCACATCGCCGGGTCGGAGACCTACCAAACCCTCACCTTGCTGGATGGCTTCAACGTTACTCAGCCAGCTACCGGCGAGCTGCTCATGCGGGTGAGTCCCGATTCGCTCCGCTCGGTGGACGTCGAACCGAGCCGCGAATCCGCCGAGTACGGCAAAGGCTCTGGCGGCGTCCTCAGCCTCAACACCGGTATCGGCGACGACCATTTCCGCTATTCTGGAACAAATTTCGTTCCGTCGGTGCAGGACAAGAAGGGCCTCACCTTCGACAAGATAGACCCCCGCTTCACCTTTTCCGGGCCCATTCGCAAAGGCAAGATGTGGTTCTTCGACTCCCCCGACGGCGAGTATGACAACATCGTTATCACCCAATTGCCGAACGGCGCTGACAGCGACCGCTTCTGGCGCTTCGGCAACCTCGCCAAGGTACAGACCAACCTCACCGCGCGCGACATCCTCACGACCAGCTTCAACATCAACCATCTTCACGACGACCACGCCGGTCTTTCAGCCATTAATCCCGTCGAAGCAACTCCATCCGACATCGAGAGCGGCTACCTGGCCAGTGTGAAGAATCAGCATTATTTCCAGGGCGGGGAACTGCTCGAAACTGGGCTGGCTTTCGTGCAATACAACCTGGGGTACACGCCGGCCGGAGATCAACCGTACTTCATTACCCCTGATACCGCGGGCGGGAACTATTACCTCTTCGCCGATACGCGTGCCCGCCGGTGGCAGGGTCTGGCCAATCTCTATCTGCCGCCAAAGAAATGGCACGGCCAGCACGAAGTCAAGATGGGCATCGACATAGACCGCCTCACCTACCATGCCGACTTTCAGCGCACGCCGATCTCGTTCCTCCGCGAAGGTCAGACGCTACCCTCGTCCGGCGACTGTTTGACGGTTACGCCTTCTCCTTGCTCCCGCTACTCCGTCTTCTCCGGAGGCGCTAATTCCTCCGCCGACAACCTGGAAACCAGCGGGTACATCCAGGATCGCTGGTTAGCGACCAACCGCCTGCTGATCGAGCCTGGCTTGCGCCTCGATTGGGATGAAATCATTCGTTCCCCACTTCTTTCTCCGCGACTGGCGGGCACCTACGCGCTCGACAGCCAGGGCAACACCAAGCTCTCCGCTGGAGCCGGAATCGTCTATGACGCAACCAACCTGCTGCTGGTGGCGCGACCTTCGGCGGGCCAAAGACTGGATTATTTTTTCGACCCCAATGGCAACCTCCTGGCAGGCTCACCAGTTCTCACTACGTTCTCGGCGAACACTCGCACCCTGCAGGAGCCGAGGTATCTCAACTGGAGTCTCGGTCTTGAGCAGAAACTCCCCGGCTCCATCTACCTGAAAGCCGAATTCCTGCAGAGAAATGGCGCCCACGGCCTCGTCTACAACACGGCGAACGGACAGCCGAGCGGAAATTTCGTCTTGGAGAATACCCGCGAAGACCGCTATCACTCTTTCCAAGTAAGTCTGCGCCGCGCTTTCAAACATGGTTACATGGTCGCCGGATCATACACGCGTTCCAGTTCGCGCTCCAACCAAGTTCTCGATTTCAACGTCGACAGTCCCATCCTCAGCCCGCAAGCTGCTGGTCCCTATCCTTGGGATGCACCCAACCGCTTTCTTTCGTGGGGGCTGGTGCCCTTTTTCAAGTTGCCCATCATCCATGAACTCGATCTCGCTTACTCGCTCGAGGCGCGCAGCGGTTTCCCCTTCAACGTCACCAACGACCAGGGGCAGCTTGTCGGGTCACCCGGAGCGCTCCGCTTCCCAAGCTACTTCTCGCTGAATCTGTTCGTGGAGAAACGCTTCCACGCCTTCGGACGCTATTGGGCCCTCCGCGGTGGTTTCGAGAACATCACCGACCATGCCAATCCAGCGGTGGTGAACGCTGACATAGACTCCCCGCAGTACCTCACCTACAGCAATTTCCTGGGCCGCTCCTTCACCACCCGCATTCGGCTGCTGGGCAAGAAGTGAGCCTGGCTTATATCAGCTCTGCTGGATCTAGGGGGTCTTGCTGAATGGTGCGGCAACTGACCCATTACCGCTTTGTTACTGTCTTAGGATCCGGCGCTTTTGCTGGTTTATACTGAAACGATGTCGGAGACCGTTCCCAAGACGTTTTACCTTGAAACCTTTGGCTGCCAGATGAATGCGCACGACTCCGAAAAGGTGGTTGGGACGCTTTTGCAGCAGGGGTATCGGCAGGTTCCGACGGTGGAAGAGGCGGGGCTGGTGCTGTATAACACCTGCTCGATTCGCGACAAGGCGGAGCAGAAGGTCTTTAACCGGCTGGCGGATTATAAGAAGTATCGGGCGCAGGGGAAACAGTTTGGCGTCCTGGGGTGCGTGGCGCAGCAGGAGGCCGAAAAGATTTTCGAACGCGCGCCGTACGTATCGCTGGTCTGCGGGTCAGCTTCTTACCGCAATCTTCCGCAGATGCTGGTGCAGCTCGAGACCGGGGGGAAGCGCATTACCGGGCTTGACGATCGCGCCACCGACAAGTGTTTCGAGACCGAGTACACGGCTCGCACTAATCCGCATCGCGGCTACATTACGATCATCGAGGGATGCGACAAGTTCTGCGCCTACTGTGTGGTGCCTTACACGCGCGGCAAAGAGCGCAGCCGGACTTCTTCCTCTGTTCTTGACGAAGCGCGGCAACTGGTGGACCTTGGGTATACGGAGATTCAGTTGCTCGGGCAAAACGTTAACTCTTACCGCGATCCTAATGGAAAGAAAAGCTTTGCTGAGCTGCTGGCTGCGGTTGCTTCGGTAGCCGGGATGCGGCGGGTGCGGTTTACTACTTCACATCCGCGCGATTTTGGACGCGACATTGTCGACGCAATCGATGCCCTGCCTGCGCTTTGCGACCATGTGCATTTGCCCGTCCAGAGCGGATCTACGCGCGTGCTTGATGCCATGCAACGGCTTTACACTCGGGACCAGTACCTGGAGCGCATTGCCTGGATTCAGGCGGCGCGGCGGGATATATCGATCACCAGCGATCTGATTGTTGGATTTCCGGGAGAGACCGAACGGGAGTTTGAAGAGACGCTGAGTTTGATGGATGAAGTTGGGTATGACAGCGTGTTCACATTCAAGTATTCTCCGCGGCCGAACACTCCGGCCTTGCGACTGGATGACGCGATCCCCGACTTGGAGAAGGCGCGCCGCCTCGCTGTGCTGAATGACAGGCAAAAGCAGATCGGGATTGAGCGCAATCGGCGGCATGTTGGGCAAGTGCTCGAGGTCATGGTGGAAGGGAAGAACCCGGCCCGCCGACAGTGGATCGGCCGGACTTCGCAGATTAAGGTGATGAACTTTACTTGTCCCGTAGGCGTGGAGCTTACGACTGGGAGCTACGTCCAGGTGCGCGTCACTGGAAACTTCCCGAACAGCTTGGTGGGAGAATTCGTAAACGCATCGGGCGAATCGAACTTGTTTCATAAATCGGTTCCAGAGGAGACGAGCGATTCCCTCAGGGGCTAAAGCCCAGTGTTTATGCGGCTCGTAGCGGCCCGGCTGAAGCCGGGCCCTTTCAAGGACCCTTATGGAAGTGGAAATGAAAATTCGCGGATTGATGATGGATCCGGTTTCGAACATGCCGATTGTTCTGCTCAAGGACGTCGGCAGCGACACGGTGCTTCCCATCTGGGTGGGCGTGTACGAAGCCAACGCCATCGCGCTCGAAATCGAAAAAGTCAACACGCCCCGACCCATGACGCATGACTTGATCAAAAACGTTCTCACCGGCCTCGACGCGCTGGTTCACAAAGTGGTGGTCACGGAACTGAAAGACGATACCTTCTACGCGGTGATCTGGTTGGAAAGGGAAGGCCACGTGGTCAGCATCGACTCCCGTCCGTCGGATGCGCTGGCGCTCGCGCTGCGCGTGGATTGCCCCATCTTCGTTGAGGAAAATGTTTTGAAGAACTCGAAGCAGGCGGCCAATCCCGTCCCCGCCGTTACCAGCGAGGAACTCCGCAAGTGGCTGGAGGACCTCGGCGATGATGACCTCGGCAAGTACAAGATGTAGGGAATGGGATTTCCCGGTTCTCAGTTCTCCGTGAAAGCCGCACCCTTGGGCCTTTCAAATTACTAAATTACAAAATTACCAATTTTCTCCATGCCTGATTCCGCCGAACAGCTCCAGCGTCTTTATCTTGCGGGATTCGAGCTGCAGACTTTTGAACGCTATCCCAAGTGCATCGGTGTGATTCGCGACAACTGTGTCGCCTTGCTCGTTCCGGGTGTGGATGGTCTGCAAATCCTGGGCACTCCCGGCTGGCGCATGGGCGAGGTGATGGGCGTGCTCACCGAAAGGGAAGGACGCAAAGTGTTTCAGGCGAAGAGCGAAGTTATGGAGGCCACGCCAGAGCGGCTTGAGGTGTTGCAGAAATTCCGGGACGACCTTAAGGAACTACTGCTGGCGCGGGGTTAGGGGGAGAGTTCGTTTGTTGTAAGTTGACATAATACCTGTTATCGGACATTGCAGGTAGGGCCGCAGATTTAGGCAATCTCAATCACGTAGACGGCCCATGGCGCAATCTCTACCTCACTCACCCAAACGTACGGCTCGTCTCCCCGCGCCAACGGCTCGTACTTCTGCAGCAGCCGGAGCCGCGCTTCTTCGAAAACTTCGCGGTATGCCTCATCGGTCCACAGAATGTCCTCCACCGGGCGCGGATCGGCGTGATCCTTCACAATGATGCGCACTTTGTCCCCCGACTTCGCCATTTGGTTCTCGGGAAAGTCTCTCGTCGAAAACGACGCCCACTCGTGGGTGTAAATTTCCGGACGGGAGACGATCAGCATAAGCTTTCCGTCCGGGTTGAGGAGGTGGCCCAGGTCGCGCAGGATGCGGACCTTGTTGTCGTTGTTCTTGCCCGCGATGTTGTCGAAAGTGAAGGCAGCGAGCACCAGATCATAGGTTCCGGATGGAAACGAGCGTAGGTCGTCCCCGGGAAGCAGGCGGTAGTCGCCGGAGGGGTCCAGTTCCCTCGCCTTGCGGATCATATCCTCGGCGATATCAACTCCCGTCACCTCGAAGCCGAGTTGGCGCAGGAAGCGCGTAGAGCGTCCTGTACCGCAACCGAAGTCCACACTTTTGGGGCCGCGAACGTGGGCGCCGAGGATGGCCGGGATGTCCCGATACGCTAAGTGGTAAGTGTTCTTGAACTCGAGCGTTGCGTAGGCTTCGGCTCGGACGCCATCTTCATAGCAGTTGGCGAAGGTCACGGGTTTCCCTTCCGGCGAGGATTCAACTGGTCCCCATCGGGCTGAGTATACTGCCCATCGCACTCCGCGTCTGTAACGTGCGGTCGGGGCTCTCCGCAGGACCCTTCGGCTTCGCTCACGGCAGGCTCGCGAGGCGCCCGTCGCTCCACCGTATAACTCATCAAGCGGGAAACACAATCCTCGGGTGGAACAGCGTGCCCGCGATTCTTGTCGCGATGGCGATCAGGTCGCATTGGCCGTAGAAGACCTTTACCTGTGGAGCGCGCGACATTTCGGGAAGATTCACGGCGCGGCCGCTGCGGATGAGGGCAGCGCTTTCTTCATCGGCGGTGACGCTCGGCAACTGTGGCACCAACTTTCTGGGATGGATGAGCAACGTTTCAGCAATTCCCTGCTGCATCGCGGCTTCTAGCGCTGGCAGCGAGTGGGCGTCTTCGATGGTGAACTCGGCGACGGCGGTGCGTCGCAGGCTGGCCAGATGAGCGCCGCAGCCGAGCTTCTGTCCCATGTCGTGGGCCACCGACCGTATGTACGTGCCCGACGCCACGCGCGCGCGGAAAGTGGCTTGATCGGCGGTGGTGTCCAGAATCTCGAATTCTTTAATTTCTACCTGTACCGGCTTGAGCGAAACTCCCTGCTTTTTGCGAGCCAGTTTGTAGGCGGGCACTCCGCCAATTTTTTTTGCGGAAAACGGCGGCGGCATTTGCTCAATGGTGCCGCAAAACTGGGCAGCCAGGGCGCGCACTTCATCGCCATTTATGTGCACGTCTTGCAGCGGCGTGGTGGGCTCGCCACCGGCGTCATAGGTGTCGGTGGCGAAGCCGAAGCGAATCACGCCTTCGTACGTCTTCTCGGAATGGGCGTAGAACTGCGCCAGGCGCGTGAGGTTGCCGAGGACAACCGGCAGGACTCCCGTGGCGGCAGGGTCAAGGGTTCCGAGATGACCGACCGAGCGCTGCCCGAGAATTCGGCGCACGCGATTGACCACGTCGTGCGAGGTCAGCCCTGGCGGTTTATCGATGACTACGACACCGTTCATGGAATTTTGTAATTTGGTAATTTGTAATTTGGTAATTTGCAGACGGCGGCTGCGGATGGTGTTCACGGTCCCCTCTCAAATTACCAAATTACAGATTACACAATTACCAATTCCTTATGATTCCTCTTCGTGACGATCAGCCCATTTTCTCGACGCCGTTCGTCAACTATTTTCTGATCGTGCTGAACGTGGTGGTCTTTTTGTGGGAGCTTTCAGTCGGGATGCAGAGCCATCGCGCGCTGAATGCATTCATGGTCGAGTTTGGCGTGGTTCCTCATCACACGCTGGCGGTGCTGACCGGACACTCCTATGCCAGCTTAGCGACTGCCATCTTGCCGCTGTTTACCTCTATGTTTCTGCACGCTTCATTCTTACACGTGGCTGGGAACATGCTTTTTCTGTGGATATTCGGCGACAACGTCGAAGACTACCTTGGCCACTTCCGATATCTGGTGTTTTATCTGGCCAGCGGAGTGGCAGCAGGCGCCACGCACATTCTGCTGAACCAGGGCTCGCGCGTACCGAGTGTTGGGGCGAGCGGCGCGATCGCGGGGGTGATGGGCGCATACTTCATCCTGTATCCGCGGGCGCGAGTGCTGATCTGGTTTCCGCCGATATTTTTCTTTCACGTTCCGGCCTGGCTGATGCTTGGCTATTGGTTTGTGGGAAATTTCCTGAGCGGCACTGCTACTGCGATAGCTGAAACCAGCCAGACCTCGGGCGGGATTGCGTTCTGGGCGCATGTGGGAGGCTTCGTTGCGGGTGTGGTCATGATTAACGTATTCAGTGAACGACCGCAACGATATCGGTATGGGACGTGGTAGGCAGGTCTCAGGTGTCAGGTCTCAGGAAAGGCGAGCGACGCTGGCGGCTAGGAAGCTGTTTGCGGAGAGGCGTATTATTCAGCGGCGCGGTTCGGGCGCGGGGCCAGGAGGCAAGACCTCTTGCTCCCCGGCATTTACCTTCCGGCGGGTGACGAACCATACGGCTGCGGTCCAGGTGGGAAAAAGATCCGCGGCGGGAATTAGCTTCGCTGCCGCCGTCGGCAAGAAAGCCCAGTGCCATCCGAGCAGACGAATCATCACGAAGGCGACAATCAGGTCGAGCACTGAGTCGGCGGGAGATATTGCCCCCTCAGCGAAGAGTGGGAAGGCGACGATTTGGAGGGCGTCGGCGGCGATGGCTACGGCCCACGCCGCGCGGTACTCCGGCTTCAGCGATTTGAAGTAATCGAGGAATGACATGTCTTTTCCCGGCCGTTGGTCGTTAGGCTTCAGTCGTCAGTCGTTGGTCACTGGTCGTTAGCGAACGGTCAACAACGAAACCGTTTTTGATTAGATGCTCAACCAAACGTCCGCGTCGCCACTTCAACCTTCCCTACAGTGTGCCGATTGACGGCCTTAGCACGATTTTTTCTGCGGTCGTGTTATCGGGCAAGAGCAGCGCGCTGACCGCCGTGCGGGCGACAGCTTCAGCCGACATCATTTTACGCCTTGGCGCTTTTGGCCACAGCGCGTCCCAGATGGCAGTATCGGTTGCGCCGGGCAGGAGGGCGATCACGCGAATGCCCTTCGGCCGCAACTCTTCGCGCAAGGTGTCGGTAAAGCCGAGGGCGCCATGCTTCGACGCATTGTAGGCCGCCGACCCCGGAAAGACGCGCTCGGCGGCGATGGACAGATTGTTCACGATCGTGCTGCCTCGCGTCATCACGGCGAGCGCCGCCTGCGTCGTCAGGAACAGGCCGTTGAGGTTGGTGTCCACCACTTCCATCCATGTGGGGTACGGCAACTCGCAGACGGTGCGATTGGGATGTCCAATGCCAGCATTGTTGATGAGGATATCGAGCGGCTTGTGCAATCCCCGGACGAGCGCGAAGAGGTAGTCGACCGAGTCGGGGCTGCGGACGTCGCAGGACTGCGCCAGCACCGGAACGTTCAATTTTTCCGGTAATCTTTCCGACTGGAGCTTGTCGAGTTCAGTGCGCGCCCTAGCCAAGGCACGCTCGTCGCGGCCGGTGATGATCAGATTGCATCCTTCACGCGCCAGCGCGCGGGCGATGGCGAGACCGATGCCGCGGTTGGCGCCGGTGATGAGGGCGAGGCGGCCGGAGAGGATGGGTTCGCGCGGCGTGGGTTTGCGTTTTGGCATGCGGCATTTTTCAGCTTATTCCAAGCTCAGAGATCTTTCGAGGAGGGAGTTCACAGTTCGGCAATAGCGCTACTAGCCCAGAGTTTATGCAACCGCAGGCAACTGCCGAGCTGCGCTCGGCTTGGACGGCCGAGGGCGGCCGTCCCCACACGAGGAGGCTTTCAAATCACACGACATTCGTGTGTTGGCGGATCAGCGACAGGAATTCGGTTCGCGTTTCCTCTTCGTTGCGGAAGCAGCCGAGCATGGACGAAGTTACCGCCGAAGAATGCTGTTTCTCGACGCCGCGCATCATCATGCACAGATGCCGGGCCTCGATGACTACGCCGACGCCCTGCGGTTCGATGGTGTTCTGGATCGCCTCCGCAATTTGCGTGGTGAGCCGCTCCTGGATCTGCAAGCGGCGCGAGAAGGCTTCGATGAGGCGGGGTATTTTGCTCAGGCCGATCACTTTTCCGTTTGGGATGTAGGCCACGTGCACCTTGCCAAAAAACGGCAAAAGGTGGTGTTCGCACAGGCTGAACATTTCGATATCTTTCACGATCACCATCTCGTCGTAGCTGACCGTGAACAGCGCCTCGCGCAAAAGCGCTTCGGGATCGTCCTTGTAGCCCTTGACGAGAAATTGCATGGCCTTCTCCACACGCTCGGGCGTGCGCGACAGGCCTTCGCGATCGGGATCTTCGCCGAGGCGGACAAGCATTTCGCGCACCAGTTCTTCGTAACTGGCGCTGGTCAGAGTGGTGGGTAGGTCCGCGGGCGTTTTCATAGAATCTTAGTCGTCAGTCGTTGGTCGTTAGTCGTTCGCGGATACGGTTTGCGAACGACCAGAGCAACGACTAGCGACCGTTCTCTCCAGAATACTCAAACGAATTCATCATCGTCTCTTCAATTCTTATTTTCTCTAGATGAGCCCTACCGAAGCCGCGCTTCACAATTTCGTAGATCGCGATGCATAGGTTTTCCGTGGTCGGAACATGCTCGGCGAATTCTGAAAGCAGGTTCAAATTCTGGTGGTCGTAGCGTTCGAGGATATGGCTGTGTACGAAGCCATCCAGATCGACCAGATTGCAGACCATACCGGTCTGGTCACCGACTGGTCCACTGACGGTGACTTCGAGCATGTAGTTGTGCCCATGTCCATAGGGATTATTGCATTTGCCGTAAGTCGCGCGGTTTTCTTCCGACGACATCTGGTCGCTGTGCAAGCGGTGCGACGCCGAAAACATGTACCGCCGGGTCAAATGCGCCTTCATGCTTCTCCGTGGAAATCTTCGCCGTAGAAATCGACAAACAGATCGGGTGTTTCGTAGACGCGCACGCGGTGTAACTGCGCGGCGTTCAGTTTCGGCGCGAGGCGCTGCCAGATGGCAATCGCGAGGTTCTCGGTCGTCGGGATCATCGTCGGAACAGCGGTGAAGAACTCGGGCACTTCCTTGTTGAGGAAGCGATGGTCGAACGCGTCGAGCACTTCCCTGCTCATGACGTCCTTCAATTGCTTCAGGTCGACGACGAATCCCGACTTCGGATCGACGGCGCCCTTCACGGTCACTTCCAGAGTGTAGTTGTGCCCGTGCCCGTTGGGATTATTGCACTTGCCGAAGACGCGTTGGTTCTCATCCGGAGTGAATTCCGGATTGTGATAGAAGTGCGACGCGGAAAATTCCGCTTTGCGTGTGAGATAGACCATAGAAAGTTCTCAGCTTTCAGTTCTCAGTTCTCAGTTTCTGATTCTCAGCCCCTGGAATCAGAACTGCGGCTTTCATTTCGGCAGGCCGACTTCCACTTGGACGGCCAACACTGTAAGCACGGCCCTTCCACGATACTTGGCCATTGGCGTGGGCCCTCCTCGAGCGCAGCAGCAGATGTGCGAACATCGGCAGACCAAAGGCGATCGCGATCAGGTTATTCTCGGTGGCGAAATGTGCGACTCGAATTCGCAGGTACACCAACAGCCAGAAAGCAGCAAACCCCATCCTCAGCATGTGGTGGCTACCTGCGCCAGACACGGCAACGCCAAGCGTCACCCATGCCACAAACCACAAAAACAAACTTTGGAGCGCCAGCCGTTCGGGTTGAGGGAACAGCAACGCCAGGTTCTTCGTCCATCCTTCGCGAAGCTGAGACCAGTTGCGGTACATGCGCGTGCGCACGGCGTCTCCGCCATAACGGAAGTGCACGCGCTGGCCGGCGTTGCGGAACAGCCGGGCCAGCGCTACGTCCTCAAGTATTTCCGTGGCCACCGCGGCGTGTCCGCCCACGGCATCGTAGGCTGCGCGGCGGACAAGGATGTACTGCCCGTTGGCAGCTACAATTCCAGAATTCTGCTCGCGCACTTTGTGTGGGGGGTACTGCCCCGCCAGTTCCGCGAAGATTACGGGCATCACGGCCCTTTCGGCGAAGGTGACGACCACCTGCTCGGGCGAGTAAGACAACAATTCGACGCGCTCATTCTTGGCTTCAGCCAAAGCCCACGCTAGAGATCCCGGCAGATGCACAGTGTCCGCGTCGGTGAACAACAGCCACTTCGCATGCGCTTCCTTGGCCCCGGCAACTAACGCATTGTTTTTCCCCGTCCAGTTCGCGCGCAGAGGCTCCGGAGAAATCACTCGCAGTCCGGCAAAAGTTTGCGCTACTTCTCGCGTGCGGTCGGACGAGCCGTCGTCGACCACGATGATCTCGAAAGACACGCCGGTTTGGGCGGTCAGCGATGCCAGGCAAGCGCCGAGGCTGGCCTCTTCGTTCCGGGCCGGAACGATTATCGAGACCTCGGGAAGGGAGGCCTCTGGGATCGGGAACTGGAGCCGCGCGGCTGGAAGTGAACTATCCATCAGTTTTTCGCTATTATAACGGGGTGAGACGAACGCTTCTTCCTACGCTTCTAACCATTGGATTGCTCGCTGCCCTGATCGGATGCTACAGCGGGAGCCATCCCGCGCGCATCGGCTCGAATGCCCCGGACTTCACCTTGCAGGATTCCGACCGTAAAGTCACGCTCAGCCAGTTTCGCGGGCAGGTGGTGGTGCTGAATTTCTGGGCGACATGGTGTCCGCCGTGCGTTGAAGAGACGCCATCGCTGGTTCGGATGCAGGCGCGTCTTAAAGATAAAGGTGTGGTGGTGCTCGCCGTCAGTATCGACGCCGACGACGCGGCGTATCACAAGTTCCTCAAGGACTACAGCGTCAACATGGTCACCGTGCGGGATGAGGCGCAGAAGGCGAGTTCGCTCTACGGCACGTTTGGCTGGCCGGAAAGTTACGTCATCGATCGCAACGGAGTCATCCGCCGCAAATTTATCGGACCCGTGGATTGGACCAGCCCGGAAGTCACGGATTACCTGAGCAAACTGTAAAGCAAGGTCTCAGGTCTTAGGTCTTAGGTGTCAGGTCCCAGGGAAACCATCGCGGTCAGCGGCTTCGTTTTTCCTGACACCTGGGACCTGGCGCCTGGGACCTAGAGCTTCACCTTCCGCAACCTGAGCGAGTTCATAATTACCGAGACCGAACTGAAGCTCATTGCGGCCGCAGCCAGAATCGGGCTCAGCAGCAGTCCGAACGCTGGATACAGCATGCCTGCGGCAATCGGCACTCCGATCGAGTTATAGACAAATGCGAAGAACAGATTCTGCCGGATGTTGCGCATCGTCGCATGGCTCAGCTTGCGCGCCCGCAGAATTCCTTCAAGGTCTCCTTTAAGCAGTGTGATGCCGCCAGTTTCCATCGCGATGTCGGTTCCCGTGCCCATGGCAATTCCGACTTGCGCTTGCGCCAGCGCGGGCGCGTCGTTGATGCCGTCGCCCGCCACGGCAACCACGTGACCTTCGCTCTGCAGATTCTTTACGATCTCGGCCTTTTGCGCCGGCAGAACTTCGGCTTTGAAGTCTGCGATATCGAGGCGCCGCGCGATCTCCTGGGCCGTCGCCTGGTTGTCGCCGGTGAGCATGACCAACCGGATTCCCTGGGCTTTCAGCTCGCGTAGTGCGTTCGCAGTGGACGGCTTTAGCGGATCCGCGACTGCGATGTACCCGGCATACTTGCCATCGACCGCCACATAAATCACAGTAGAGCCGGCGATTACGGGAGCTGGGATCGTGGTCTCGTTCCCGAAAGCTCCGACCGCTCGCATTAGGGCTCTGTTCCCAGCCGCCACGCTCTTCCCTTCCACGGTCCCGCGCACGCCCTGGCCCGGCGTGGATTGAAAATTGGCGGGATCACTCAAACTTAACTTCTTTTCCTTCGCCTTCAAGACAATTGCCGCGCCGAGCGGATGCTCGCTGGCGCGCTCCAGACTCGCGGCCAGCCGCAGAAGATCATTTTTTGAAATGGTTGGCGAACTCTCTGCGGGTGAAATCGCCACCACTTTCGGTTTTCCCTCGGTCAGGGTCCCGGTCTTGTCGAAGACGATGGTGTCCACTTTTTCCAGCGTTTCGAGCGCCTCGGCATTCTTGATGAGCACGCCTGCCTGCGCGCCGCGTCCGGTGCCGACCATGATTGCCATCGGCGTCGCGAGGCCGAGCGCGCACGGACACGCGATGATCAGCACGGCTACGGCGTTGACGATGGCATGCGCGAAACGGGGCTCTGGCCCGAAGGTCGCCCACACTATGAATGTCACCACCGCAATCGCGATCACCGCCGGAACAAACCAGCCGGCAACCTTATCCGCGAGCCCTTGGATGGGAGCGCGCGTGCGCTGCGCCTGGCTGACCATCTGCACGATCTGCGCCAGCATTGTTTCGCTGCCGACGCGCTCGGCGCGCATCACGAGAGATCCGTTGCCGTTCACGGTGGCGCCGATTACGCGCGAGGCCACCGTCTTCTCCACCGGAACGGACTCGCCCGTGATCATGGACTCGTCCACTAAGCTCGACCCATCCAGCACAACGCCGTCGACAGGAATCTTTTCCCCCGGACGGACGCGCAGCCGGTCTCCCGGTTTCACCTCTTCGAGGGGAATATCCTGCTCCGAGCCGTCCTCACTCATCAGGCGCGCCTTCTTCGGAGTGAGATCGAGCAGCGCCCGGATTGCACTCGACGTCTGGCTGCGGGCGCGCAGCTCCAGCACCTGTCCCAGTAGGACGAGGGTGACAATCGCCGCTGCCGCCTCAAAGTAAACGTCGGGGCGATCGCCCATGCTGCGGAACGAGGCCGGAAAGATCCGCGGGAATAAAGTCGCCACCACACTGTAGAGGTAGGCGACACCCGTGCCCATCGCAATCAGCGTGAACATGTTGGTGCTGCGGTTGACCACTGACGCCCATCCACGCTGGAAGAACGGCCAGCCACCCCACAAGACGACCGGGGTAGCCAGCAGCAATTCGAGCCACGGCAATCCCCAGTTCCAAGGCGATGCCATGAACGCATGCGGCCGAAACATGCTGCCCATGGCAATCGCCAGCAATGGCGCAGTCAGCGCGAGGCTGATCCAAAAACGCCGCGTCATGTCGCGCAGCTCGGGATTGTCTTCTTTGACTGCCACCGTGCGCGGCTCCAGTGCCATGCCGCAAATCGGACAATACCCCGGCTCGGCTCGCACGATTTGCGGATGCATCGGGCAGGTGTACTCGATCTTGGTGGCAGGCAGCACGGGTGATTCCGGCTCCAGCGCCATGCCACACTTGGGACATGGTCCCGGCCCGATCTGCCGCACCTCTGGGCACATCGGACAAACGTAGGCCCGCATGTCTTGATTGGGATGGCTTGCCAACGGAGCATCAGCGCGACCCGTGCCAACCGCGGGCGGTGTACTCACGGTTGGCGTGATCAGTGGCGCAGCACCAAGAGACACCAATCCCGATCCCATCGGCTTGGGCACGGAGGATAGAATCTTCTCGGGATTCGCCTGGAACTTCGCAAGGCAACCAGCGGAGCAGAAGAAATACTCTTTCCCCTTGTGCAGCGTTTTGTAGCGAGCGGTTGCCGGATTCACATCCATCCCGCAGACAGGGTCTTTCTGCTTGGCGGGTGACGATGGGGCGTTCGACGTGTCCACAGGGTCGGGGCGATCCATAGTTTCGTTGACAGAAGTCCTATATCCAGTCCAGAGTTACCGTGACTACAGAGAGCTGCCGAGCTTCGCTCGGCTTGGACGGCCGAGGGCGCCCGTCCCTACACGAGCAGATCGCGCTTGGCGGAATCCAGCCCTTATTAGATACTCATATTAGATACACAAGAGTAATCCTCGAACCTTATTCCGTGGGAGAAATGAAATGACGTACCTCGAAGTCGCCTACCGCTACCACACTCCGCCCGGAGAAGCTGAGTTGCGGGCCATTGACAGTGTCCGCGAGGTGTACGGCATCCAACGCATCCAGTTCAACGAGAAGGAGCGGACGGTGCGGGTGCGGTTCGACGCCTCGCGAATGAAGGGCGACACGGTCGCCAAGTTGCTGCGCCAGGCCGGCATCGACGTGCAGGATCAGCTTGTTCTTGCGTAAGAGTTTAAGATGAGGGTCTCTAGCGAGAGATGAGAAGGATTAGACGGCACTCCGCCCGCTTCCCATTCCAGGGAGGACTCTCGGGGGAGGGCCAGGAAATTAAGCGGAGTGCACCTTGGCGACAAACGGAGTATTGCAAAGGGGCATTCAGAAAGACCTCTGGCCGAAGTGATTTCCCAAATGCCCCGTTGCGCGCCACTTCGTCTGCGTCAAGGAGAAGCATGCCGGGTGCCATTGCTAACGCCTTGCCAACATGCATTGGTAGAACGCAGGGGCCGGTAGGTTTTGCGCTGGGCTGGAAACTTTTACTCTAATTTACAAATCTTCCTTTTTCCGGCAGGGCTGCGGATTTCCACAGTCAGCGCGGGAATTGGCGCGAATCGCAACTCGGCTCAGGGTTTTTCGGCGAGCAGTATCCGGCGATTGGGTTGGGCGAAACGATTCTGTTTCCGTTATAATTCAGAGACGCAATTCTGCCACGATGCGCCCGTAGCTCAATTGGATAGAGTGCATGGCTACGAACCATGAGGTTGGGAGTTCGATTCTCTCCGGGCGCACCACCCTACCTGCCGAAGGCGCTCTTGAGAATGTCTTCGGCGGACGCAGATCCTTCCCCACACAAATCTAGCCCTGCTTTAGCTTCAGCTTGCTCTTATTTTCTTCAATAAAAGCCTTAAGTTCGGGGGCGGCGCCGAGCAGCCTCATCCACTGTTCGTAGTAGAGCGTCACCGGAAAGCGCCCCAGTCCGTACACGCTGACGCCACCCTTCTCACTCACGCGGAACTCTATGCTTCTCTTTTTTGTCTCCACCTGCTTTTCCAGATCGGCCAGGCGAGCTTTCAATTCTTCGTAACTTGGTTCTGCCATGCATGCACCTCGAATGATTCTTCTTATCATAAGGTGGCCGGGGGAGTTTCGTCGAGACAGGGCCTTCCCAGTTTGCCTCAAAAGAACCAGCCCATCTTGTAGCTGAAAACTGCCGCACTCTACTCCTACGACAGCTTCCCGTTAGGCGAAAACTCTTCCCAATCGTCCTTGACAGCAGGCCCTTCGCCGCCATTTCTCGCTGCCACAACCTGTTTCGGTCCCTCTCTCAGCCGGTAATGAAAACGCAAATGCTAAACTAAATTGGGCAACAAATCCCGAGTGGAGAACACAGAAATGGCGAAATTATTGAAGAATGCACTTCTTGAGAGCGTACCCATGCTAATGCTGCTGGGGTTGCTCGCCGGCGCCGTGGGAGGGCTGGTGATCGGCCTGATCCAAATGAAGGCCAGCCAGCGCTAACAAGTAAATTCTGATTCCCGCATAGAATCAACCAATCTCTGGAGCGGGAGACGGGGATCGAACCCGCAACCCCCGGCTTGGGAAGCCGATGCTCTACCGTTGAGCTACTCCCGCTCTGCTAGCAGAGTATATCGCAAAGTCTTCGGGCGTTGCCTGCCGCGATTCGAAGTCAGACAGCGATGAACAAATTAGGCATTTGCTGGATCTAATCCGGAAATTGGCGCTATTTTCATCGTGACCAACAGTTCCAACAACGTGGCGGTGTTACGAACGCTTCCTGAGATGGTGATGAGTTGTTGTGAGACGAGGGGATGTTGTTCCGCCAGCGAGTCAAGACGGTCACTCACGTTGTAGAGTTGCTGAACTTCGTGCAGGATTGCACTCGGATGCATGGGGTACGCTGCTTTCCTGAGAGCCTAAGGAGAGAGAACTTCAGATGGGCTGACTTAGTTCAGGGAACCTGAAAGAGGAGAAGATGGAAACCAGCTCAATTGGATTATATCACGTGAGCAGCTCGAATGTTGCAGCCCCCTCGGGCGCCTGAAAATCTGGTAGAGTGCAGACGGCTGTCACATACTGTGCCCTCGCCAGATTGCCCCGACTCTTGCAGATAAACTGCAAAAAATTTGTGCAAGCTTGACCGAATCGCAGGTGAAGTCCTTTGTTGTCAGTATGATCTAAATTGGTAAAGAAATTGCCACATGGGCGCGGGGTTCTCAATGAAAACATCACTCGGCTGCCTTGCTCGGTTGTCTGCGGTTCTTGTCATGCTGGGTTGTGCCCAAAGTCTGTATGCGGGCTCGATCTACAACGTCGTAACCGGGTTTTCTGGTACCAGTAACCCGAATGGGGTGTGGACCTACGACTACAACGGAACCGCATACACCAGTTCCCAGGAGGTTAGCAACTACTTGGGCACAGGCCTTTCGGGCTGGTCGACTGGAGAAGCCGTTCCGAACAGAATCTATATCCTCCAGAACGTCACGGGCGGTACCGTCACCTATTCCACGGTCCAGGACCCCACAAGCACCTTGTGGATGGATCCTGAGAGCGGCACCGTTTCAATCGTGTTCACGGCACCTTCGGCGGGTATCTACACCATTACCGGTGATTTTCTTGGCATCGACAAGTACGAGAATTCGCATCCGGTCGAGATCTTGGACAACGGTACTGTCATATGGAGCGGGACGATTTCAAGCGACGGCGGCAAAGACTCCTTTAGTTTGTTGGAAACTCTCAAGGCGGGCGGTACCCTCACCTTCTACGTGGGGACAGGCTCCAGCGGCTGCACTTACTGCGATCTCAGTACCGGACTCGACGGAACAATTACTGAAGGTGCCACGACTGTGCCCGAGCCGGGCACACTGATAATGCTTGGGTCGGGCTTGCTCGGTTTGATTCCCATGTTGCGCCGCAAGTGGTTCGCCCAATCGTAGCCCTAGGCGGGCGCGTTTCGCAGCCGCTCGAAGGAAATAAACATGGGTGCACTTTGCCGGAAACCGTAGCTAGCGATTCGGACTTCCTGCTCCCTTGCGCCACGATTTTGGATTTTTCCAGCACTTCCCAAGGGATAAACCGGCGGTAAACTCCAACCCCCTGGCCGATGTTAACCGTTTGCAAAGCCTAATTTTGCAAGGGAAAGTGGCGCGCCTCAGGGGATGACTTCCGAGCTGAGTTGTTGTGCTTGATTGTGAAGCTCTGCAAAGATTGCAAAGTCGTGTTCCACATCACGAGAAGCTGCGCGTGCTCAGCCGTGAATAGCACCCGCCGGAAGTACGTGTTCTCCAGAATCTGCTTTTCAATCGCCCCAACGTATTCAGTCATAGGCTTAGTCTGCCTGTTTTTGTCTTTGCCTTTATGGGTCTATCCTGCTCCTAATCGGCGCTGGAAAAGCGCTCAGACATTGATGAATCGGCTTGTCGCGTTCTGCTCGGCAGCTTGGAGGGGAAATGCCACGCGGGCAGGTTGCATGCGATTATCGCGAGCTCGTACGAAGGCCCGCATATAAGACTGCGCTACCCGGTTCCAGACCATGTGGCGTGCATAGAGATAAGCACGTTCGCGCATCGCCTGGCGGAGCGCATCGTTGTCCAAAAGTTCAATTGCCATATCTGCGATAGCGGCTGGGTCCCCGAAGGGAACCAGCGCCCCGCGCCCATCGGCCAAGAGTTCGGCGGCGTGCCAGTATGGAGTTGAGATAATCGCTTTCCCGGCACCCAAGGCATACGCGAGTGTTCCGGATACGGCTTGCGCCTCGTAGCGATACGGCGTGACGTAAATATCGGCCGAACCAATCAGCGAGGCCATTTCTTGAGGGGTGACGAACCGGTTGTGGAAGACCACGTTCTCCTCAACTCCCAGCTCTTTGGCTAAGGCCTGCAACTGGAGCCGATATCGATCACCCTCGCGGCGTCTGACATGCGGGTGAGTGGCGCCTGCGATTATGTAGACAACGTTGCTGTGCCGAGACAAGATGCGCGGCAGGGCTTGAATCATGCTTTCGAATCCCTTGTTTGGAGACAACAGGCCGAACGTGAGTAGAACAGTCTTTCCTGCTGAAAACGAATCTTTGTAAAAAGCCGGTTCCGCAAAGGGCAGGTCGGGGATGCCATGAGGAATCAGGTCAATTTTTTCGCGCGGGACTCTGAATACCTCTTGCAGAAACTGAGAAGAGTGCTCGCTCATAACAATAAGACGATCGGAGCGCGCGGCGATTTCTTGCATGACGATGAGTTGGTCGACATCGGGCTCACGAAGAACCGTATGCAGCGTTGTCACGACTGGCATGTTGAGGTGCTGCAGCAGGCGCAAGATATGGCTGCCGGACTTCCCTCCAAAAATCCCATACTCGTGCTGCAAACACACCAGGTCGATATTGTTGGAATTAAGAAAGTCGGCGGCTGCTCGATAGGATGAGAGGTCGCCCTCGGTTAGCTCGAACCGCACTCGCGCAGGGTAGCTGTACCGCGATTGCGGGTCATTCACGGCTACCACCAACACTCCGGCGGCTCCGTACTCAACCGCAATAGCATCACACAAATCCGTCGTGAAGGTCGCAATTCCACACTGTCGAGGAAGGTGGTTCCCGACGATCGCTACCCGCACTGGAAGCGAGAGGCTGGGTATCACTGGCAAGGATGATGGGGACTTCTTTTCGAACGCCAGCGGACGCGCTTTGCACCGCACCAGGGTGTCCGGCTTCAAACTCACGGAGGGGTCGGGCGCGAACATTGCAGCTCCTTAACGGTGTGGTCCGGTTGAAAGAGGACCGGACGGGGGTGAAGGCGCCAGGAGGCTACACCGAGGCCTCCTGGTGCCGGGACGCGTAATGCCTTTGTTCAAACCGCACTTCGTCGTCCGCTCAGTAGGTTAATGACCAGAACCACCAAACCCACAACCAGAAGCAAGTGGATCAGGCTTCCGCCGATGTGCAAACTAAAACCCAGAAGCCACAAAATCAGAAGAACAACGAAAATCGTCCAAAGCATGTCAAACTCCTTTGCTCGTTAGCGAGCACTCGCGCGAGCACTCGAAAGCGAATCTCATCCAACGTGCGCGAGAGAACTGCTTCGCGCGAACGGAAGAAGAGGGTAGATGATGGGACTGTGCCGCTACTTGAACATCAGAGTCGGCTGAATGACAAACAGCGGCAATCCCAATTCTGCAAGTTTCTACTTGTCCTCTCTGGACTCAGCTTTTGCGTGGCGAACTTCCGCAACGAACGGCTGGGCTACGGCTGGTACTGGCACTTCGCCCAACAGCAACGCCCGGGTTGTGACGTTATCTCCGTAGATCGCTTTCCGGGAGTCATTGTCTTGGCGTAGCGACGCACCTGTCAGCGTGAGCCCAGCGAATGCACCCTTGGCACGGGAGTAGGTCAGGATCTCGGTATCCAACTTCCAATCTGTACCAGCCGTGGCATGCCGGCCAACTGGACCCGCTGCCGCGGAAGCGTCCGCTCCAACTTGGAAATTACTCTCAAGCAGCCTTTTCATCGCTTTGTCATTCTGAAAGATCATTACCACGTCCACACCTTCTACACCGATCTGCAGCCCCCAGCTTCCACCCGAAATTGTGATGAACGCCGGCGCACTCCAGCCATTCGCCGTGCGGCAGGTGGCTACGCCTTTGCCTCCTTCAGCTCCGAAGATAAAGCCGCCTTTGACCATGTGCGGTATAACGGCCACGCACTTTGCGTGCTCCAACACTTCTTCCGGGATTCCCTTGTCAGGCATCCCCATAATTTCGTGCAACACACTGGTCGCGTTCTCTAGCCGGTTGGTGGCATCTTCCCGCGCCGACCCGGCCCAGCACAACGTGCCGAGACTCAACATCGCAAGTACGAACATTAATTTTTTCATGGAATACCCTCGTTTCTGTGCCTCTGCACCGAATCTCCGGCTTCGTGTGCGTACTCGGCACACAAATCCGGGGTATATTGCCGGCGCACCAGGTCAGTTCCGACCTTAGCAAATCGGGATTCAAGAGGTCTGAGCAATAAAGCTCACCTTTGCCACACGCAAGTGCGGACAAATTCTGTCGAGGAATCCTGTTTTGTGCTGCACGGGTTCCAGCGTGAACTCGTGTTGGACCTCACATTTCACATTCCAACGACAACCTGAGCGACTGCCTTTAGTCAGATTGATTGTCAGAACTGTGCACTTTGGACCAGCCAAACCATTCGTCGCCAAGCTATGGTGTACCTATTGAGGCGATGAAGAGTCGCAACGAGGGGCGCGGCTCTGTCCTCGTGGAAAGAAACAAGGGAATATGACCCATATCTCCAATAATCCGGTACCCAAAATGGCCAAGCTGCATAAAGCGCCCCAACCGCCCCTGTCACACCCGGGGGCGGCCGCTGACGCGGATCGTGCCAAGAAGCCACGCCTCGCCGAGCCCCCTGCCACCGACCAGGAGCTGAATCCTGGAGATCGCGTCGAGGGTTTGGGCAACTTCGGAAAGCCGAGTGGAGAATTCGGCACAGTTGAGCAAGCTAACGAAGATGACGCGCTCGTCAAATGGGATGATGACGGCCGTATGAGGCTCGGCCAACCGTGGCTCAAGAAGGTTTAGCCGACAACAAGGCTGGGCCGATCTGCCAAGTTTGAGGCAATCCAGCAAGCTTCGGAAACTTGCTTTGAGCAAACCCGCACCTCAGTGGCCGTGGATAGACACGTACTCACCGGCGGCGATCAATATAGCCCCCGCGGTCCTTGGGTGCTGTAGCTAGATGCGATAGCACTGATCTGCAAGACGATCAATTCTGACCAGTTTTCCGAAGCCTAAAGTTTGATACTGACGATTGACGAGGTTCTACCGCAAAGGGAACTTCGTGAACAAATCTGGTTTTGTGGACATTCTGTGATGTAGGGAGGCTTCAATGAATCTGAATCTGCTGGATCCGAAACTGATTGTGCTAGCGGCCGTGGTGATTCTACTCATCGCAGTGCTGGCTTGGCTGTACGTCCGAAAGCGCAGGAGTACGACTGCAAACCTGCGGCAAAAGTTTGGGCCCGAGTACGATCGGGCGGTGCAGACGCATGGGTCAGAACGAAAAGCAGAAGCGACATTAGTGGATCGCGAGAAGCGGGTTGAAAAGCTCAACCTTCGCGATCTTGATCCGATGGAACGCGAACGTTTTGTGAAGCGGTGGGATGCCATACAGTCTCGTTTTGTCGATTCCCCCAAGGGGGCAGTCACAGAAGCCGATGATCTGGTGTCTTCTTTAATGAAAACTCGTGGCTATCCCATGTCCGATTTCGATCAGCGTGCCGCGGACATTTCTGTCGACCATTCCCGAGTGGTGGAGAACTACCGGTCTGCGCATGAGATTGCGCTGCGGGTTGGAAAAGACGCAGCGACAACCGAAGATCTGAGAACGGCGATGATTCACTACCGCTCTTTATTTGAGGAACTGGTGCAGGCGCCAGCTAGTGTTGAAAGAAAAGAAGTGGCGTAACGGCCTAACTGATGACAAAAGAAGAAGAGCTTACGACGGCCGACCTGGCGACAATGTTTTAAGACGAGGGTTGCAACAGGAGAACAATGATGACGACAAATGAACAGAATAAGTGTGCGCACCTACCATGCCGGTGCAAGGTGAAACCTGGCGACAAATACTGTGGTCAGGTCTGTAAGGAAGCGGGAGCCGGGGATGTCGAGATTGCGTGCCAGTGCGGCCACGCAGCTTGCCCGCTTACCGCGTGAAGAACAGTAACCTTTTGGTGTGCAGGCTGGATCTTAGATTGACCAAGGAGATCTCCGGCATGAAGAACAATCGGCACGGAGCGCCAAATCGGGGTTCAAATCCGTGATCGACCGGGAATTCAGGGCCATCGCAGGCGTGGACCCTTTACTTCCAGGGCAACGGAACTTACTCATGTCTTCCACGGAGAGCTCCGCCAGGGGCCTGATCAACGAATTTCTCGAGTGGTTCGGGGATCTGGGCATATTTTTCTGGCGAGTTGTGCGCGCTGCAGTAACGCCGCCGTTTGAATTTCGCGAATTGTTTCGACAACTCGACGAGATCGGCTCAATGTCTCTGCCGCTGGTCGCTTTGGCCGGCGCCGCCACCGGGGTTGTACTCTCTTTGGAAGCCCGTTACAGCCTGACTCGATTTGGGGCCAAATCTTTGCTTCCCGCCGCTATCGTGTTCTCCATTCTTCACGAGACCGGTCCGATCATCACTGGGCTGGTAGTGAGTGGCCGAGTAGGCGCTGGCATTGGCGCGGAGTTGGCGTCGATGAAAGTGACAGAACAGATCGATGCCATCGAGGCGTCCGCGGTAAATCCTTATAGGCTTCTGGCGGCGCCCCGCATCCTGGCTTGCATCCTGATGCTGCCTTTGCTGACCCTCGCTGGCGACTTTTGCGGCTTGGTCATGGGCTGGGTTGCGCAGGCCTTGGTTGAGCCGCTCTCGTTCCACCAGTTCATCGATAGCGGTTTTAAGGGCGCCGACTTCAATGATTTCCTGCCCCCCACGTTTAAGACCATGGTGTTTGGCCTGATCATTGGGCTGATCGCCTGTTTTCAGGGAATGCGGACACGGGGAGGCGCTGCGGGCGTGGGCCGCGCGGCCACGAGCTCGGTAGTCTTGTCCTCGCTGTTCGTGATCCTGGCCGATGTGGTGCTGGTGAAATTCATTCTCATGTTTTTCCCATGACCATTGATTGGACAGCTCGCGAAACAAATATGGACACAATCGAACAAATTGCCGTGAAGCAAAAAGGAGCCGAGGAAGACGGCAGCGCGCCAGTTGTCGCCGTCGAGGACTTGCATAAGTCCTTCGGAAGTCAAAAGGTTTTGAATGGGATTAGCCTGACCGTGAGGCGCGGCGAGACCCTGGCGGTGCTGGGGCGCAGTGGTTCCGGTAAGAGCGTATTGCTGAGGCTCATCGTCGGCCTGGAGAAGCCTGACTCGGGATCGGTTCGCATCCACGGTCAAGACATCGCCGGCCTGGCTCTCGACCAGCTCGGCGAAATCAGGAAGAAAATTGGTTTTCTGTTTCAGCATGCCGCACTTTACGATTCGCTGACCGTCGAGCAGAACGTGGCTTTTCCGCTGCGGCACCATAAGAAGGAGATGTCGAAGCCTGAGCGGGCCGACCGGATCAAGAAGTTACTGGCGGAAGTGGGCATGGAAGGCGATCTTGAGAAAATGCCGTCGGATATCTCGGGTGGGATGCAGAAACGAGTAGGGCTGGCGCGTGCCCTGGCTTTGGAACCGGATATTCTGCTGCTCGACGAGCCCACGGCTGGCCTCGATCCCATCAGCGCTGCGGAGATCGATGATCTGGTTCTCAAGCTTCAAGCGGAACATCACATGGCGTCCATCGTAGTGACTCACGATCTGCACAGCGCGAAGACGATTGCGGACCGTCTGGCCCTGCTCAATGAGGGAAATGTGGTGATCGAAGGCAACTTTGAAGAACTTCAGAAAAGTGACATCGAGTTTGTCAGGGAATTTCTAAAGCATTCGTAGGAGGACATATGTCGAGAGCGGCGCGGTTAGGAGCTTTCATCGTTGCGACACTGGCAATATTGGTGGCCGGTGTCTTCATCATCGGGAGCAAGCAGTATCTTTTTAGCTCCACGTATCAATTGAAGGCGCAATTCGACAATGTGGCGGGCTTGGATGCAGGCGGCGATGTGCGGGTGGGAGGCGTTCACAGTGGAACTGTGCGCAACATCGTGTTGCCCCACAGGCCGGGCGAAAAGGTCACGGTAGTCATGGATATGGCCAAGTCCACGCACGAGATCATCAAGCAAGACTCCGTGGCCTCCATTGAAACCGAAGGGTTGTTGGGCAACCAGTATCTGGCGATCTCGTTTGGATCCGCCGGGAAAGCCGATGTGCGGGAGGGCGATATGATCGCGAGCCAGCCGCCACTCGAAATGTCAGAGCTGTTCGCAAAGACCAGCGGCATTCTGGATAGCAGCCAGCAAGCTATCCAGAACGCCACTCGGGCGACGGCGAATTTAGACTCGATCAGCGCCAAGATCAATGCGGGTCAGGGAACCGCAGGAGCGCTGATTAACGACAAACAGCTCTACAGCAACCTCGAACAGACGTCGAGCGCCATGCATGACACGATGCTCCAGGCGCAAGCAGGGGTCACCGACTTCCAGGAGAATATGGAAGCCATGAAGCATAACTTCTTCCTGCGCGGATATTTCAAGAACCGCGGCTTCGAAGATTCGGCCGAACTGGCAAAAAATGAGATCCAACGGCTGCCGCAAGGCACGCCGATCAAGGAGTTTACGTACTCGGCGAAGCAGCTTTTCGATAAGCAAGATTCGGCCAAGCTGAAAAACCAGAAATCTCTAAACGCCGGCGGCGATTTCCTGGCTAATAACCAGTTCGGGTTTGCGGTGATCGTGGCATCCGCTGGCATGGAAGGCGATACCCAGAAGGACTTGGTGCTGACCGAAGCCCGGGCTATGGTTGTGCGTGAGTATCTGGTCGAGAACTTCGGATTTGACGACAGTCAGCTTAAGACTCTGGGAATGGGCAAGCAGACGGATGCGAATCCGGATGCCGGCTGGGGTACGGTGCAGATTTTCATCTATCCAGCCGGGACCGAAATTCCGCCTAACAAGCAAACGCAGGCGGGTATCTCATCGAAAACAAGCTCGGACCAACCGGCTCAGGCTTCTGCGGCCTTAACAGCGAAACCACAGTAGTGTTTGCGTGATCGGCGAAAGCAGGAATGCTCCGCGCGAACGACCAATCTCTAATCGTTGGCCGGTACACGGGGGTCGGGCAATCAACCGCTGATAATGCCGAAGGAATCTTAAAATCAAAGTTCTTCTGCAACCTCAATGAACATCCCCGCAGACTCCCGAGAACTCACAAGGTGATCGTGTTCGGTGGTTATGTGACCAGCCGATTGGTGATGGAGATCACACATCAGTGTGTGAAAGAACGCACCTCCAGGCACGACTCCGATGGGCACCGGGCATAGCCGCATCTCAAAATATCAACTCATGCCACTTTTTTTGTTATACTTAGGCGCTTTCAGGGGAAGTCTTGCCCTGCCAGAGAAGAGTGGCGAGGGACTTGCCAAGATAGTTGTGAGCGGAGGCAACAAATGGCCACATATGCCGTAAACAATGCCCAGAAACTTGCGCCAACTGACAAAACTTTTTGTGATCTTCCTCCCGCTATAGCCGATGCCTTGGAGCAAGAAGCGCTCACCACCAGCTATCCCACGGGAGCGGTTTTGTTCGCGGAAGGGCAGGCTCCGCGGGGAGTGTTCATCGTGCGGCGAGGCCGGGTGAAGCTCTCTATCTGCGGCAGCGACGGCAGGACGCTGATTCTGCGAATTGTCGACCCCGGTAGCCCAATGGGAGTCGCCGCTGTGGTTTCCGGACGCGGGTATGAAGCGACGGCTGAGACCCAGGAGCCCAGTGAGATCAGCTTCCTACGACCCGTCGATTTGTTGCGCCTCATGCGGGTTCACGGTGAGCTTGCCCTGTGGGTGACCCAGCACATCAGCCAAGACTACGCCTCTACTTGCCGCGAAATCCGTGACCTGATCCTTTCCGATTCGGCCAGTGAAAAGCTGGCTCGGCTGCTAGTCGGATGGCTCGACCAGAACGTCACGTCCAAGAACCCCAGCCAAGTAAAGCTGGCTTTAACTCACGAAGAGATCGGGCAGATGATCGGCTCTTCGCGCGAAACCGTGAGCCGACTCTTCGCTGGTTTCAAGAAGCAGCAGCTCATCCAGCAGAACGGCTCTACTCTTGTGATCCCCAACCGCGTTGCCTTGGAATCCCTTATTACAGCCTAGAGGTATCAGCGTAGGGGAAACTGTTCGACATGGGCCGGCCATCTTCACCGGCCCGTTCTCTCCTATTGAGTATTGCATAATATAGTTACAACGGAAACAGTTCGGCCTGCCGCCAGAAGGCAATCACGAGCGTGGGTCGCTTGCGCATCCGGCGCAGGGCCTTGCGGGCATAGTGGCTTAACTGG
>JBEKYF010000029.1:0-39062 GCA_049511255.1 Terriglobales bacterium
CTTGACCTCCACTACCTTTGCGCCAGCTCGTTTGGACATGGCCCGTTGAGCATCCGGAGGAATCATACGGTCTTCCGTGGATACCAAGTACCAACTCGGCTTTGATTTCCACGCTGGTTGGGAGACTGCGCCACCGAGTGCCTGAGTGCCCCACGGCACCTGGGAATCAGCCATGAAAGCAGCCAGGCTGGAATCTACATCTCCAGCGAAAGAAGCTCGGAACTTCGACCGGTCCAAGAATAAAAATCCATCCTGAGGCGGCAGGATTGGAGGCACCGGCGCGCCCGGCGGAGGATTCTTGATCAATGATTCAACGGATTCGCCACTGTCGGGTGCGAATGCCGTAATGTAAACGAGCCCTGCTACCTTCGGGTTGTTCCCAGCTTCGGTGATCACTACACCGCCGTAGGAATGGCCGACCAGGATAACCGGACCCTCTTGCGCGGCAATCGCCCTCTTGGTTGCGGCAACGTCATCGGCGAGCGTGATGGTCGGGTTTTGCACGACCGTGACGTTGTATCCCTTCCCCTTCAGCGTGTTGTAGACGCCATTCCAACCGGACCCATCCACAAAACCGCCATGGACGAGAACTATGTTCTTGACCCCTTGTGTCATAGGTTTAATCTCCCATTTCGATTTGAACTCCAGAGCAATTGATGATCTCTGGGCTGTACAAGATCCTTTTTTACATCCGGCCGGGTGGCCCAGACTCTTGATTTCGCTGCCATAAGCAACACAGGGGGTGCCCCATCCTTCGCGCACTTCGCGAAGGGTGGGAGCGGAAATGTTCGCACAACCGGACGAACCCATGTCGCATCGGCAGTATCGCTACCCGCCCTAGCAAAGGGCGCAAGGACGGCTCACCCACAGTTGTGTCAGTGGAGAGGAAACCAAAACCGAAGGCGGGGCCATGCGCCTGGCGGGTTCGGTAACGGTAGACATGATGAAATCTCCAGTGCGCGTTTGCCTCAGTTTTCAAAGGGTGGGCCAGCCGGCAGCTTCCAGCTTCCGCGAAGGGTAGTCTTCCCACTATCATCGACGGTGTAGTACGGTATCTCTAGTTCCTTCAAATCCTCGACCAACGGTGAGACACCACTGCGTGGCTGGAGGCGTGACGTCCAAAATCCAGTCGCGGACCCTGGGAAGTTGGTTTCCTCCCACCTGGTTACTTCCCGCCAGGTGGTTGGATCACTCGCGATCATGCCCGTTCCCTCAGCACAACTAAGGTACAGGAGCGGCCGATATTGTCGGCCCTTGTGAACCTTCACGAAGGATGGGTCGACCGCGGATGATGCTAAGTCAGGTCTTGGGTCGGTCACTACGGTGAGAAGCGCCCTCTCACCCGGGCCCAGTCGCTCGATTTCGACCCTCATGAAAGATGAATTCACTCCTGTATCTGGTATGCCTTCTTGCGAGAACTTTACGTTCGGCGAGGCAATAATCCTGCTGTTGGTCGCGTCGCCCAGCGGACCCAAATTGACATGATTTGCAGTGACGTATCCATCGTTCGTGAGCATGATCTTGTAGATGAGTGATGGTGCAAGCGGATAATTAATGATGTAGTCGGCACTCGACTTGAAAGTCAACCGCTTGGCCAGAACGATTTCCACTCCAGAGTGGTTGTCGGGTGTTGGGACGAAAGCTGGGTACATGTCAAGGACGGCGGCAGTAAATTCGTTTGTGTGATCCTTAACGGGCATCACCCATATGTTGGCGAGGGAGTATTCCGTTTTGAGTTTTGGCCTTAACAGACGTGTGTTTACGTAAAAGGAGGTGATTATGGAAACCAACACTGGAATCGCTACCGCGGTGAGCAATACTCTGACGGTAGAGTAGAAGCCCTTCGCACGCGGCGATTCGCGCCTCCGGGCTGTCGGCACGGGCGAACCATCGTCGTCGATCGGATACTCCACAGCAGTATTATACGGATGGGCGGGTGACCCAGGCTTTTGATTTCGCTGCCATAAACAACACAGAGGGTGCCCCATCCCTTCGCGGCTTTTGCGAATGTGTGGGTGAGGGCCGCGCAACGGCTGTGGGGCTGAATGTTGGTGTTATGGGCAAAACCCACTCATCACAAAGTGCGCGACGGGGCACCCGGCACGTAACTGATCTTCGATTGTCATACTTCCACTTTCCGACCGAACGCGGAAAATCGTCAAGACCGACGAATAGACTTCGGCCTTCCGCGCTCATCCACGACCGTGACCATGAGCCGATATTTCGTCTCCAATCTCTGCTCTAGTTCAGTGGTGGACGTTTTGAGAGCTTTCTTGCCGGGATGATTTTCACGACGGACGCGATTATAGGTCTCGCGAGAAATGACAGACTCGAATCGCGTTGTTCGTCCAACCATTTCCTGTTTCGGCTTTCGGAGCTTTCTTACCAGCCACTTCACTAGATCGTAGGAAGCATTCTGGAGAATGCCCATGCCGGCAGCCGCCGCGAGAAATAGAACCAGTTCTCCGACGGAAAGCGCTACGTGCGGAGCACTGGCGTATCGTCCCTGTCCTCTGGGTCTGAAGCGACGATGGCGTTGTCGAGCCTTCTCCTCATACTCTTTGTAGAAAACGCGAGGAAACCCACGACCTACGACTCGATAGTTGTATATTTCCCGTGCGGCCACCTCCGGCAATTCCCGTAGGTCATCAGGAAAATCAGTTCTCGCCATCCTGCTCACGTCACAGTCCTTACTTGATTTTGGCCCATGCTAACTTAACGCATCCGACTGCTAAGGCGAGCGACACAAGCAACCAGATTCCGGCTTGCGCTCCTTCGGGCAGATGAGACGGCCGCCCTTCGACGCTAATCACTCCCGTCGTAGTCAACACGCCCATCGCAACCAGATCGGCACCGCACCATAGTATCCACGCGGCCACGATACGCTTGAATGTCAGCATGTGACGACAAACAGAATTGTACTCCGGAAGAAACCTGAAAGGCAGGTGGCCCTACCTAGCGCGTCCAGCCCACTATTGAGGGTGGCCTGTCCAAGGCTGATTAGATAACCGTGTCGGCTCCGTTCGACCGAGTAAACTTGGTGCGCTCAAGCAACCAGACGGGTGGCCCATTCAAGCCCGGTTTTGGCTTGAGTGGGGCAGTTCTACTGTGACGGGGTCTTCCCGCCGCTCTTTCATGTTCTCGTGTCGTCTATTCCGACTCGATCTCCGCCGCAAAATCCCCACTTAAATTTCGCAAAGAGCGCGAAATTTAGAATGGGCCACCCGCCCGGCCCTGCTGCAAGCGCAGGAGCGAGCCCGCGGCACCATGAATCGCCTTAAGCGAGGAACAGGTGAACGACGAATCCCAACGCCAGAACGAAAGTCGTCCCAACCACCTTCCCGAAAACCTGATACCCCATGTCCACCCAAATCCTGACCTCCAGCTGTTCCTTTACCTGAGCTTCGACCTCCTCCTTCTTAGCATCCGGGATACAGGCTTCCAAGGCAATGCCCATGGCCTTCCAGCGTGGTTCGTCTGCACCGTTTTGCCAGGCTGTAAAGAGACTGATGAGGAGAGTAAGGCCGTACATGACCCAGAAGGATATTTCGGGGACATGGAGGGCTGATGTCGCAAACCAGTTCCAAAGATTTTGAATGACGAAGGTGGTGTACAGGCCCACCACCGATCCGATAATCCAGGCCACTACGATTTTTTTCATTTTGCCCTTTCAGGGCAAGGATTATACGCGGGCGGGTCGCCCACTTCCCTCGGCCGGCGAGGTATAACGCGGGTTACCAATTGTTAGCAGACAAGAAAACGGGGGCGCCCCCTTATGGTTCGTGCTTCTTGTGGTTGGGCATAAAGCCCAATTCAACAGTTGCGGTCACGTTTTGCTGTCGTCCATTAAAAAGCAATGGATAGTGCGAGATGTGCTCATACTGTAACTGGCTCTTTACATACCATCCTGACCGCCGGTGAAACTCATTTTGCAGAGAGTAATCCTGCCACGCGCCTCCTCCCGGAATGAAAGCGGGATCGACAAAATTGTTCTTGTACATGAATTGGAAAGTATTTCCCTGCGATGCCCAATAAGTGAGCCAGCCTTGAATCGTCTGCCCGTCTCGGCCAACTGTGTTACCCATTAGAAAGCCATTGTTGGTGTTCGCTTCGTGGTAGCCGTCGTTAAAATAAACAAATTGCCCCTCATTGCCCCCTTCGCCCTGTCCCGGGGCCTGCGTGTTCGCGGCTTCAATGTGAAGATCGAGTTTGGGGATTCCGGGAATGCGAGTAATGTAGATCCCCGGCCGAAACGGATACGCCGTGGGCCTCACCCACGCGATGAAGTCGTCATAGGCATACACTTCACCGTACAGAACGATATAGTTCCGCACCCTCGGGACGTAAAACGTCCAGTCCATCTCGTTATTGTTCGCGCCCGGAATCGAATCCCCAGGCTCCCTTTTGCTCGTTTGCCCAAACATACTGAGAAAGAGATTGCGTAGCGTGAACGGGTCCCCACCCCGGCCTCCAATTGTAGTCATGCGCCCGTATGCGAGTTCCAGGCAAGCGAATGGCTTGAAGCTGATTTTTTGGCCGTAAACCCAGGGGTTCGCATGATCCGTGCGGTTCGCCAGCCTTCCCAGGAATTGATCGATCCGCGCCGGGCCCAGGAACTTCAATAAGAGCGGCAGACGGATCGGCGCCGGGTTGACGACTTCGACCATGTCAAAAGGCTCGGCATTGTCACTCAGCAAAAAAGCGCCGCCCGGACCGGGGCCCCAGGCGTGGCTTTGCCTGCCCACCGAGAGCTGCCAGTCGCTCAACTTCACCGGGCTCAAGTTCATCACCAGATAGGTATCGAGCACTCGCGGCCGGTTGATTCCGCCAATGCCGGCATCGGCAGGAACGGGCACATCATCTTTGAGCGCGATCACATTGAGTACAGCCTCCGAAGGAGCAGGAGCTGAAGGCGCGTGCTGATATTCGGCGCGGACGTAAAGCGCAAAGGGTCCTGCTTCCGCCCGAAACGCGCCTCCGGCCTGTCCGTTGGTTCCTCGTTCGAATGGGCGGCCAAAGTCATAAGAAACCGTTTGGCCGAAATGATAACTGTCGGTCAAGGCTGGGCCATTGATAGATACAGCCCTGGCGTAAGCTGACTCAAGGCTTGCGTCTAAGTTGCGCTGGCCATCTCGCAAGCCGGTTTCGAAGGCGAATTCCTCTTCGAGGCGGCTCAGCAGATCCTCTGCGTCTTCACTCAGAGGATGAAATACTCTCTGAGCCTTGCTCGCTTTATCGATCATTCGGGCGCATTCCATGCGAGTCCACGGACGCATGCCTTCGAATCCTCTCTCCGCATAGCCCAATGCGGCGAGGCGATCCAGAGCCGGATATATCCAACTATCCAGCGGAACATAGGTCGATCCCATGTGCTTCGGATTGTTCGGTTGGTCTGGCAGTTCGAGCAAAGTCGCTTCACCGGTGGGGTTCTGGCTGTTGTTCCCTGCTGCGTAGCACCTGGGAATAAACCAGGGAACGAACGTTACGATACCCATAGTCAACAAACAGACGGCGAATCCCCTTGCAAACATCAAGCTAGCCTCTGGATTCGCTTATATGTCTTTTCTTAATGTGGGAAAAGTATCCTTTTGGACGGTGCCCACGTCTGGCGGTTGGCGCAACCTCAAAGGCGAGCAAGGGAGGGCAAGAAGGCAACGCAAAAGGGCGCGACCCGGGACTCCAGAGCCAGCGGGAGTTTGGGACTCAAAATCGAAAAGAAAAGTCGACTGGGACGCCCGCCCACCAAATGATGAGTCTTGTAATAATTACAGCGTAATAAATACCCGCATGTGGCTTTCTAGCCACATCGCCCCCTGAGCATTATCAAAGACTTACAAACCCAGTCGGAGGCGCAAGCTCTCGCGTGTAAAAGTTTCTTCCCTCAAATACGTACCGATATGTATGTACAATCAGGGCTATTTGTACGTACACTTCAGCCAGTACAATGTTCCACGTGGAACATATCTCCGTTTTGCCGGGAACTGCCCTACGAGAATCTCACTTTGACATCCGGCCCCTTATCTAAATGAATACTCTCGATAAACCGCACCCGTCCGGTTCTCAAAGTCAGAATCACCGAAGAGGTCCGCGTCCCTTCGCCAAAAAAGCGGACGCCTTTCAGCAGCGCCCCTTCGGTCACGCCAGTCGCGGCGAAAATCAGCTGTTTCCCCGGCGCCAGGTCTTCCGCCTCATAGATTTTCTTCTTGTCTTTAATCCCCATCTTCGCAATGCGTTCTTCGAGCTCCGGCTTGTCGATCACCAGCCGTCCCAGCATGTATCCGTTCAGGCAGCGGATCGCGGCCGCCGTGATCACGCCTTCCGGCGCGCCGCCCGATCCCATGACCGCATGCACTCCGGTTCCGATCACCGCCGCGGCAATGCCCGCCGAAAGATCGCCGTCGCCAATCAGCCGGATGCGCGCTCCGGCCTTCCGAATATCGGTGATCAGCTTCTCGTGCCGCGGACGGTCGAGCACCACCACCACCAGATCCTCCACGCCGCGATGCAGGCGTCGCGCGATGTTCTTCAGGTTGACGGCCACCGGAGCGTCCAACTCCACCGCGTTCTTGCACGATGGCCCGACTACGATCTTTTCCATGTAGCAGTCGGGAGCGTGCAGCAACCCGCCTTTTTCCGAAGCCGCCAGCACCGTGATCGACCCCGGCGCGCCGGTGGCGCAGAGGTTCGTACCTTCCAGCGGATCGACGGCGATGTCGACGTGCGGAACATCGCGGCCGTCCGGATAAGGGCCGCCCACCTGCTCACCGATGAAAAGCATGGGCGCTTCGTCGCGCTCGCCCTCCCCGATTACAATCGTGCCGTGCATCGGGACCGTGTCCATCGTCTTGCGCATGGCCTCGGTGGCCGCCTGATCGCTCAGCGGACGGTCCCCCTGGCCCATGGTGCGCGCCGACTCGATGGCCGCGTTCTCCACCACGCGCAAAAATTCCAGCGCCAGATCGCTTTCAATGTTTTCTCCGAAATTCTTCGCGTGCGGTTCGGGACGGGTTTGGGTTGGCATAAATGCCTCCTGAATTCAAATGCGACTTGCAATATATTCCCTTCGGGGCAGAGATGGAAGCGCAAGTTCGTGGTGCCGCGGGCGTCCCGCCCGCTGTGCGGCGAAATGACCGAAGGGTGATCTCAGATCCGGTTTTTGCGGGAAGCCCAGCGCGACTATCCCCGACCACAACCGTCTGCTAATCTTCACTCATGACCACCGAACCGATGACCACCGAGCCCATGACCACCGAGGCCACGACCACCGAACTAACGACCAAAATCCGCAAAGAACCTGCGTACCTCTTCTCCGAGAAGCAGGTTGCTGAAAAAAGTGAACTCGCCAGGCATTTTCTGGACAGCCGCACCCGTCTGAATGAAAACGTCCACAAAGCCGACAACTTCCTCGTCAAACGCTTCTACAACCTGGACCACAACACCTACGTGGAAGGTGCCCTGCCCGCGAAATACAAAGAATTGATGGGGCTTGTCGCCTCCGCCTGTTTGCGTTGCGACGATTGCATTTACTACCACGTCATTCAGTCCTATCGCCTGGGCGTGCCTCGCGCCGAGCAGGAAGAAGCGATCAACGTGGCGCTGGTGGTAGGCGGCAGCGTAGTGATTCCGCATATGCGGCGAGCGTATGAATTGCTGACGGAACTCTACTGCTGAGTGGCTAGCGCCCACGAGGTATGCCGCGTAACGGACTTAGAGCGCGTCAATCCCCGTCACGCTCGCCCCGATGATCAGCGTGTGGATATCGTGCGTGCCTTCGTAGGTCTTGACGCTTTCGAGGTTCATAAGATGCCGCATGATGGGGTAATCATCCGCCACGCCATTTGCTCCCAGAATATCTCGCGACATCCGCGCACACTCGAGCGCCATCCAGACATTGTTTCTCTTCGCCATCGAGATATGCTGGTGCTGCACTTTTCCGGCGTCTTTCAAGCGGCCGACTTGCAGCACGAGTAACTGCGCCTTCGTGATCTCGTTGATCATCCAGGTGAGCTTTTCCTGCACGAGCTGATGCGAGGCAATGGGCTGATCGCGGAACTGTTTCCGCAACAGCGAGTACTGCAGCGCGCAGTCGTAACACGCCATCGCCGCGCCGACCGCTCCCCACGCGATTCCGTAGCGCGCCTGATTCAGGCACATCAGCGGAGACTTCAATCCGCCCGTTCCCGGCAACAGGTTCGACTCGGGGATCCGCACATCCTGCAGTGACAGGCCCGACGTCACCGAAGCGCGCAGCGACCACTTCCCGTGAATGTCGTCGGCCTTGAAGCCAGCGCGGTCGGTCTCAACCAGAAATCCGCGTATCTTATCCCCTTCATTTTCGACCTTGGCCCAGATCACCGCCACGTCGGCGATCGAGCCCGATGTGATCCACATCTTTTCGCCGTTCAGTACAAACTCTTTGCCGACCTTCTTTGCGCGCGTCCTCATGCCGCCCGGATTTGATCCGAAGTCCGGTTCAGTCAATCCGAAGCAGCCGAGCTTTTCACCTTTCTGCATCGCGGGCAACCAGGTGTTTTTCTGCTCGTCGGTGCCGAAGGTATAAATCGGATACATCACCAGCGCCGACTGCACGCTGACAAACGAGCGCACTCCGGAATCTCCGCGTTCCAGTTCCTGCGTGACCAGGCCGTATTCGACGTTCGACATGCCGGCGCAGCCGTAGCCATCGAGCGATGCGCCGAAGAATCCCAGATCGGCCATTGGCTTTACCAGTTCGCGCGGGAAGCGCCCGGCGCGGTTGCACTGTTCAATGATCGGCACGAGATTGTCTTCGATGAACTTGCGCGCCGTGTTGCGCACCAGGCGCTCGTCGTCATTCAGCAACGTATCGAACTCGATGAAATCCACACCACGGAATTTGATGGCCGGCATAACGTCTCACCCCACAAGGTCAGCAGAACCGGAACGGGAAACCATTCAAAGTAGCAGAGCGGCGGGGAACTCAGCAATGCGAACACATATTTGGTCTCCTAATCTGTTTTATTAGAGACGCAGCTCAGGCTGGCCTGACCGCCTCCCGCATCTCGACTGGGACAATGACGGACCGTCGCAGCGATCCATCAAATGCTTCCGAATTCCGCCAATTTCTTGAGTTTCTCTAAAATACGGCAAGAATCGTTTTAATAGAGGCACTTTTTCGTTGACAGAATATCCCTTCCGTATAGAATGCGAGAGGAATTTCGCGGACTGCGGCTGGGTAGCTCTGTTAGCGACCCCGCGAGCCACGGTCGACCCTTCCCCGAGCCCCGTTATCTCCGTAGGATAATGGGGTTTTGTTTTAAGAACGTGAATGAGTTCTACTGCCAACCCGCCCGCTGACGTCCGGCTGAGGCGTTCGCTCACGCTCTGGGACCTGATTCTGTACGGCGTCATCGTGATTCAGCCGGTCGCGCCCATGTCGGTGTTCGGGGTGCTTAGCGACCGCGGACATGGGCACGTGGTTACGACGATCCTGATCGCCATGGTGGCGATGCTGTTCACCGCCATCAGCTATGGACGCATGGCGCGCGCCTATCCCAGCGCCGGCTCGGCCTTCACTTACGTCGGCCAGGAAATCAATCCCGCTCTTGGTTACGTCACCGGCTGGAGCATGGTGATGGATTACATACTCAATCCGATCATCTGCACCATCTGGTGCAGCCAGCAGGCGCACGTGTTTGCTCCCGGCGTGCCGTACTGGACGTGGGCTGTCTTCTTTGCGCTGGTATTTACGCTCCTGAACATCCAGGGAGTGAAAACTTCGGCTCGGGTGAACTCGGCGCTGGCGGCGGGAATGGGCGTGGTGATCGCAATTTTCTTTGTGGTCGCGGCCCGCTACATCTTCGGGCACCCGCACGACGGCGCAGGCTTCTACACCCGGCCCTTCTACGACCCAAGCCTGTGGAACACGAAGGCCGTTCTCTCAGGAACATCGATCGCGGTGCTCACCTACATCGGCTTTGACGGCATCTCCACACTCTCGGAAGAAGCGGAAAACCCGCGCCGCAATATTCTGCTGGCCACGGTGTTGACCTGCCTCGTGATCGGCATTCTCTCTGCCTTTGAGGTCTACGCCGCGCAGTTGATCTGGCCCGCATCGCAGCCCTTTCCGGACGTCGACACTGCCTTCGTTCATGTCGCCGGCCGCGCCTGGAAGCCGATGTTCGGCATTATCGGATTCACCCTGCTGGTCGCCAACTTCGGATCGGGCATGGGCGCGCAGATCGGCGCCGCCCGCCTGCTCTACGGCATGGGAAGAAGCAACGCGCTTCCGAAATCGTTCTTCGGGGTCGTCGACGCGAAGCATCGAGTGCCACGGAATAACGTGCTGTTTGTGGGTACAATCGCGCTGATTGGCGCGTTCGTGATGAGTTACGGCCTCGGCGCGGAGATGCTCAACTTTGGAGCGCTCATCGCCTTCATGGGCGTGAATGCTGCCGCTTTCATGCGCTATGTGGTACGCGACCAAAAAAGGACGCTGTCGTTTATCCTGCCGCCCGTCCTTGGCTTCGTGATCTGCCTGTTGCTCTGGCTGAGCCTCAGCACTCCCGCCAAGATCGCCGGTTCCATCTGGATGGCAGCGGGAATCGCCTTCGGAGCGTGGAAGACGCGTGGCTTCCGCGGAGACCTGGTGAACTTCGATCTGCCCGCGGAAGAGGAGTAATAAAGTCAGAGGTAAGAAGTCAGATTGCAGAAGTAAACGGCTCCTCAAAGAAGAAGAGCTTCGCTCATTTCCTGACGTCCAAGTCTCAAGGTTCTACTTCTGCAATCTGACTTCTGACTTCTGCAATTTCCTCACTCCACGTTCCATCCGCTCACTTCGACCGCTGGCGTCGCTTCTCCCAAGCTACTGGTATGATACGTTGCCGTAATCTCCCGCTTTTCCCCGGGCAACAATGAAATGTAATTATCCTCCCACACCACTGGCAGAATCTCCTCGCCTCCGTTGCCCTTGTCAATCTTGAGGCGCATAAAAAACGCCAAGTTCTTGCTGGGATTTTCTAAAGTGACTCGGGTCTCCGCAATTTTGCCGTCATTCCCACTGCTGCTCGATACCTTCAGCTTTACTTTTGGCAACTGAGCGAGTGAAGTGTAGTCCGCATAGGACGCGGTTGGAGTCATATACCAGTTCGACTTTGACCAGTCGAGCGTTTCCGGTTTCGTCGAGAGCCAATAGAAGTTTGACCCGACCAGCTTCCCGCCGCCATCGGTGATGCGAAGATCCAGGAAGTACGCTGGCGACAGTCCCTCGATCTGCGGAAGCTCAAACACTTTCGCAGTGCTATCGGCAGCTGCATCGAGCGATGTGTCTTTGTAAAACTTCTGCGTGCCATCCAAATTGAACACCCTCGCCGCCAGCTTCAGCCCCTTGGCATCCGAATATTGGCTGCTCACCAGCCACACGGAGTGATCGTCGTATCCATAGACCGGGTCGAGTGCTTGCATCGCTTTCTTCGCGCCGAAATATCCGCCGCCCGGCCGCAAATAGTAGTCGTAGAGATGCCAGATCATCGAAGGCCACGCGTTATTCAGCAACCACTGGATCACGCCCGTCGAAGTGTATTTGTTGCGGCTGTAGGCCTCGTACATGGCGCGCACGCCTTCGTAGGTCATGAGCTGCGATTTGTAGGTGAAGTCTTCCGCGCTGCCAGCCTTTCCGTAGCGCGCATTCAGCGCATCGGTAAACACGTGCAGGTCCCTGAATTTCCCACCCCCCGCGTGAAAATTCCAATACTCATCCACCGGCCACAAATGATCCTTCCCCACCATGCGCCGCACGCTCTCCATCGTGGGCACCGCCGGTCCCATGCTGGTTTCCGTGTTGAATCCGTAGGCGCCGCCGCACCCGCCGGGATTGCAGAGATTTTCGTCCTTCTGAAGATAGGGATCGGTTTCCCAGTACGACGGCGCGATGTATTCGTACGGTCCAGACATCTTCGCCCCGCTCTCGCCGGTCACGGGGCTTGACTTCGCGGTCGCCGACGACACCACAGGATTCGGCCACAGCAGGTCCTTCTCAACCTTCAGGTACGTCTCCTCCACGTCCGGCGGCGGCGGATTGTCACTACCGTTCAGCCACGCCAACATGCTGGGATGACTGCGCAGCCGGTACATCTGGTCGCGCACGGAATTCTCTGCAATCCCGAAATCCTCGTCCTTCCAATCCCCCCAGTGCTCCCAGAAATCGCAGCAGCACCAGCCCGCCATTACCAGAATCCCCTGCTGATCGGCCATGGCAAAGAATTCTTCCGACTCGATCTGCCCTTCCAGCCGGATGGTGTTCAGGCCCATGTCCCGCACGTAGCGAAATTGGTCGGCAAGCCGCTGCGAGTTTTCCTTTAGCGTCATGTCCATCGTCCAGCCGCCGCCGCGAATCAGAATGTTCTTGCCGTTGACCTTGAACAGGAGCTTGTACCGATTCGGCGCCTGCTCGACGACTTCCGAAGTGATCTCGCGAATTCCAACCCGCGTGCGCGCCTCATCCGAAACCTTGCCATCGATCTCAAACGACAGTTCGAGATCGTAGACGTCCGGCGTTCCCATCTGTGCCGGCCACCACAGATGCGGATGGCTGAGATTCAACTGCGGATATAGCTCGGGCGAGAACGTAACATCCCGAGACTCTCCCGCAGCCAGTTCAACTGTTTGCGCGAACTCGATCTTCTCGATGCGACCTTTAAGCGTCCCCTTCACCACATGATTCGTTGCATTCTTCAGAAGCGCGGCCACCGTGAGATGTGCCGCGTCATTCGCCGGCGAATCCACCTTGGACATCACCGCCGGAAACCGCACCGCGACCGGCCCGCTCGGCGTGAGGTAAACTTCGCGCCAGAGGCCCATGTTCTTGTCGGGCGGCGCCGGATTCCAGTCGACAAAATTGATGGCTAGGCTCTGATCGGCCGGCGCCCACACTTGCACCGCGAGCACATTCGGTCCTTGCTTGACGGCGGAAGTAACGTTGAACTCGTAGGTCCGCCATGCGCCGGCGACTCCGCTCGAATTGGCGATCTGCTTTCCGTTGAAAAAAATGTTGGCGCGGTAGTTGATACCGCGGAAGTTCAGCCACACGGTTTTCCCGGCGTACTCGTGGGGCAGCGTGAACTCCTTGCGGTACCACCACGAAACTGCGTAGGGACTGTCGGGCGGCATCGGAATATTCGAAAAGTTGAAGCCGATGGGATAGCTGACGCCCGGGTACTGCCGCAGATTCATGCCGTAAAAAGGATCGGGCAGCAGCCCGCTCTTTACTTGCGCTGCCACTACCGTCGTCGGAACGTCTGCCCGGACCCAGTCGCTAGCCTTAAATGACGCGCTGGAGATCGCTTCGCCAGTTGCCGTTAGCTTCGCGGAAGACTGCAGGGCCCACCCTTCGCGCAAAGGGAGCGTCAGGGCCGGAGCCGGCTGGAAGCTGGGCTGGGCAGTTGCGACCGCAAGCGAAAAGAACGGGATCAAGAGCCGGAATATCTTCATGAAAGTGTCCTTGATGAAATGAAGATGAAAAAATGGAAAGCGGCAACCTATTCTGCCGGAGCCGCCTCCACGTTCATATCATCTTTATTAATTCGATTCAATAGCGCATTTTTGCAGGGTACTCGTAAGCGACGCAGATGGCGACGCGATCGCTCCGCCGGCACTCCAGCTCTTCCTCAATGGCTGGTTTATAATCATGAATTCGAGCTTCCAGCGTGGAGTAATCTGACGGAGTTATCTAAATATGATTCGACAGCTTCAAAATGCAGGGCCGACCGTGAAGATCATTCTCGGCGCACTACTCGTCCTCATCTGTGCCTCGATGGCGATCACTCTGATTCCCGGCGGGATCGGCTCCAGCTTCGGCATTGGCGCGCCTCCGGCTGGCGTCCTGGCCACGATTGGCGACCAGCAAGTGACCGTGCCTGAGGTGCAGCGTGAAGCGAGGGCCATGATCCGGCAGCAGTTTCCTCGCGGCGGACCGCAGGCCAGCATGCTGCTGCCCTATTTTGCCAGTCAGGCTGCCGAGCAACTCATCAATGAGAAGGCTCTGGTTGCCGAGGCGCACCGTATGGGTCTGCGCGTCAGCGACGACGAGCTTCGCGATGAACTCCAGCATGGTCAGCTTGGCTCCATTCTCTTTCCGGACGGCAAGTTCGTCGGGCAGGAAGAGTACGAAAACTTTGTTCAGCGCAACGACCTGACGGTTCCTCAGTTTGAAGCCCTGGAGAAGGACTTTATTCTTGTCCGCAAATTGCGCGCCCTGGTTTCCACCAGTGCCTTCGTGGGTGACACGGAAGTTCGCGACGAATTCGACCGCCGCGACACCAAGGTGAAGTTCGAATATGCCGTGATCACGCAGGCCGACATCCTGAAGGGGCTGCACCCCACTGACGAGGAACTCAAGGCTTTTTACGAACGCAACAAGGCGACCTACAACAACTCCATCCCCGAGAAGCGGCAGATTAAGTATGTCATCGTTGATAGCGCGAAAATGGCGGCTGCGACGACGGTTACCGATCAGGACCTGCAGTCCTACTACGATCAGCACCGCGACGAGTACCGCGTGCCCGAGCAGGTGAAGGTCAGCCACATTCTGATCAAGATTCCTCTCCCTGCGCCCGGCGCCAAGGAGGATGAGAAAGCTATCGCCGATGCGCGAGCAAAGGCTGAAGGGGTCCTGAAAGAGCTCAAGGCGGGCGGAGACTTTGCCAAGCTCGCGGAAAAATATTCCGACGATCCCGGCAGCGCCAAAAGCGGAGGCGAACTCGGCTGGATCGGGCGTGGCCGCACCGTGCCTGAATTCGAGAAGGCCGCCTTTTCACTCGGCAAAGGGCAGACCAGCGACCTGGTCAAGAGCAGTTACGGCTTCCATATCATCCGCGTCGAAGACAAGCAGGAGGCTCATCTCAAGTCGCTTGCCGAGGTGAAGGGCGAGATCGAAGACAAAGTGAAGCAGCAGAAGACGGTGCGCGCCACCGAAGCGGCAGCGAATGCCTTGCTCAGCCAGGCGCGTACTGACGGATTCGACAAGGCGGCCGCCGCCAAGGGTCAGGCTGCAGTGACCACCGAATTCTTCGGCCGAACCGATAACTTGCCCGGATTGGCCGCGAATCCGCAGTTCATGGACGCGGTTTTTAACGAATCGGACAAGGCTCCGCCCGATGTGGTGCAGGTTCCGCAAGGCTACGTGGTTTTTCAGCTGCTCGCCATAAGACCCCCGGCTACGCCCACGTTCGAAGAGGCTCGTTCGCGAGTCGAGAGCCAGTTCAAGAACGAGCGCGCCGGCTTTCTGCTGCAGCAGAAGACGCAGGAACTCTCCGATCGCGCCAAGGCTGCGCACGATTTGAAAAAAGCTGCCAAAGATCTGGGCGCGACGGTGAAGACTAGCGACTTGGTCCTGCCCGATGGACAGGTCCCCGATATCGGTTCAATGGCTAGCGCGAGTGCAATCTTCTCACTGAAGCCGGGCGAGATTAGCGGGCCGATCACTGCCGGCGGCAATGGCGTGGTCGCTCAGCTTCTGGAAAAACAGGCCCCGACGGATCAGGAATTCACCGAGAAGAAGGACCAGATCCGGCAGTCGCTCCTCGAAGCCAAACAGAACGATTTGTTCGGGCTGTTCGTTACGAACTTGCGCAAGGACATGGAAAAGTCCCACCGGCTCAAGGTCAATCAGGAAGAGATGAAAAATCTGACCCGGCAAGGTGGGCAAGAAGGTTCGTAGCGGAATCCAGTTCTCGGTTCCCAGTTCTCACATTAAGGTCTCCGCAGCCTGGGGGCCGAACGTCTGAGAACGCAGGACTGACAACTGAGAACTGAGAACTGATTTTGAATGTTATTCCCGCGCGCCAGCGGAATTCTGCTTCATCCCACGTCGCTGCCTTCGCGCGGCGGGATCGGCGACTTTGGTCCGTCGGCATATGCGTTTGCGGATTTTCTCGCGTCCGCGCGGCAGGGTCTGTGGCAGGTGTTGCCTCTCGGCCCACTCGGTTCCGGGAACTCGCCCTATTCCTCCACTTCGGCCTTTGCCGGAAATCCGCTGCTGATCAGCCTGGAGCGGCTCGCCGATCGCGGCTGGATTGACCGCGCTCAGGTCGACGCTCTAGCCGGCGATGCCGGGCCCGTGGATTACCCGTCGGTTTTCCACCAGAAACTGCCTCTGCTGTTTGAAGCGGCGCACAACTTTGTGCGTTCCGCTGCACCGAAAGCGCGCTCCCGTTACGAGAGCTTTTGCCGGCAAAATCAATCGTGGCTCGATGACTTCGTGCTCTTCGATGGCTTGCGCGCCCGTTTCAAGCTGGAAAGCTGGAACCGCTGGCCCCGCAAACTGGCTCATCGCGATCCGGTAGCGATCGAGAAGGCGCACGCGGAAATGCTCGATGAGCTCGATGTCCGCCGCGCCGTGCAGTTTTTTTTCTTCGAACAGTGGCAGGCGCTTCGCGCCTATTGCGCGCAACATTCGATTCGCGTCGTGGGCGACGTGGCGATCTTCGTAAATTTCGACAGCGCCGATGTCTGGACCCACCCCGATCTGTTTCGCCTGACCCCCGAACTCGATCCTGAAGTCATCGCCGGCGTGCCCCCGGATTTTTTCAGCAAAGCGGGCCAGCGCTGGGGCAATCCTCTCTATCGCTGGGACGTGATGCAGAAGCAGGGATATTCCTGGTGGATCGACCGGATGCGCTGGGTTATGCATAATTTTGATTACATCCGCCTCGATCATTTCCGCGGATATGCGCAGTTCTGGGAGATTATGGCGAGCGAACCGACCGCGATTCACGGCCGCTGGGTCGACGGTCCCAAAGACGATTTATTCGTGAAGCTGCGCGAGGCTCTGGGCGGGCTCCCATTTTTCGCCGAAGATCTTGGATACATCACGCCCGACGTGCATTCCCTCCGCGAACGCCTCAAGATTCCCGGCATGGCCGTGCTGCAATTTGGTTTTGGCAATGTCGGCGCGCACGCTCATCTGCCGCACACTTTCACCACCGACAAGGTCGTATACACGGGCACGCACGACAACGATACTTTGCTTGGTTGGTGGGAATCGGGTGCAACGGAATACGAACGCCAGCAAGTGGAAGCGTACTTGGGCCGATGTGAAGACGGCATCAACTGGGCGATGATTCGCGCCGCCTCCGATTCTGTTGCCAGCCTTAGCGTGGTGCCGCTACAGGATGCGCTCGGGCTGGGAAGCGATGCGCGTATGAATGTGCCCAGCCGCGAAGAAGGGAACTGGCGCTGGCGTTTTGGCGCCGAGTTGCTGCGCCCGGAGTTGGCAAAAAAACTTGCCGCACTCGCGGAAGTCTCCGACCGGCTCCCGCAGCCATTGGCGTCGATGGGACGTGAAGAGTGGGCGGCCTGAGTAGTGTATTCTCGCTTGCGAAGCAAATTGAACAAACTCTCTGGAGTACGACACCGTGACCGAGCCCACCGATCCCATTATCCGCGCCCGGGCTGTCGAAAAGTTCTACGTACAGCCGGATGGGAACCGCATTGAAGTTATTGCGCCCGTCGATCTCGATGTAGAGCCTGGCAAAATTATTACCCTGCTCGGCCCCTCCGGCTGCGGCAAATCCACGCTGCTGCGGATTCTAACCGGACTCAGCAAGCCTTCGTCGGGTGAGGTTCTGTGGCATGGACGTCCTATTACAGCGCAGAACGCGGGTGTGGCCATCGTCTTCCAAAGTTTCGCTTTGTTTCCATGGCTGACCGTACTCGACAACGTCGAGGCTCCGCTCGAAGCTCGCGGAGTGCCCGCCATGGAACGCCACAAACGTGCCTTGCGCATTCTCGACACCGTCGGTCTGGATGGCTTCGAGAGCGCCTACCCGAAAGAGCTTTCCGGCGGCATGAAACAGCGCGTCGGTTTTGCGCGCGCCTTGGTGGTGGAGCCCGAAGTCCTGTTTATGGATGAGCCTTTCTCGGCGCTCGACGTGCTCACCGCGGAAAACCTGCGTAACGAATTGCTCGAGCTCTGGCTCAGCAAGAAAATGCCGACCAGCGCTATTTTCATCGTCACGCACAATATCGAAGAGGCGGTGCTGTTGGCGGATCGCGTCATCGTGCTGGCAAGAAACCCGGCGTGGGTGCGCGCCGATTTTCCCATCGAACTGCCTTACCCCCGCGATCGCAAATCGCCGCGCTTTGTCGAACTGGTGGACTACATCTACACGATCATGACGCAGCCCCAACTCGCGCTGGTTGTGCCCGACGCTGCTGCCGCCATGCAAAAGCCCGCTCGCCAGAAATACCAGATGATTCCGCACGCGCGCGTAGGGGGCATCGCAGGCCTGCTCGAGCTGCTGCAGGACCGCGGCGGAAAGGAATATCTTCATCGTCTCGCCGAAGTCCTCATCATGGATGCCGAAGACCTGCTCCCGATCGTCGAGGCTTCGGTCTTGCTCGGCTTCGCCACCTTGAAAGAAGGCGATGTTCAAATTACCGCCGAGGGTGCTCGTTTCGCGGAAGCCGACATCCTCACCCGCAAGATTCTTTTCCGCCAGGCCGCTCTTAAGCACATCGTCATCCTGCAGCAGATCGACAGCATCTTGCATGCCAAGACCGATCACTCCATTTCAGAAGAATTTTTCTACGACATCCTCGACGAGCACTTCAGCCAGGATGAAGTGGAGCGGCAATTCGAAACCGCCATGAACTGGGGCCGCTATGCTGAGATTTTCGACTTCGATCGTGAGTCGCACCGGCTGATCCTCGCCGAGCCCGTCGCCGAGCCGCATCCGCCAACCACCACTCCGGTGCAATCGTGACGCGTCCGCAACGAACCGATTTCCATCCACTGGTCCGTATCTGGTCGGTATTGCCGCGCACAAGCGTGGCGAGTTTGCCCGATCTCGTCATGTTTTCCGGCGGCCTGGCGCTCTTCTATGGCATCGTGCAAGCCGGACGCAACTGGCTCGGCCCCTATCATCCTCAGATTGAGATCAGCCGCAGCCTCAGCGCCCTCCCGGTCTATGCCGGATACTCGCTGCTGCGCATTGCGCTCGCTTATGTGCTGAGCCTGCTCTTCGCCATCACCTACGGATACATCGCCGCCTACCGTCCGCGCGCTGAACGTTTCATGATTCCGCTGCTCGACGTTCTGCAATCCATCCCCGTATTGAGCTTCCTTCCGAGCGTAATGCTGGCGATGGCCGCGTTCTTTCCGGGACGTCAACTGGGCGTCGAACTAGGCGCAGTCCTGCTCATTTTTACCGGACAGGTCTGGAACATGGCCTTCAGCTTTTATGCCTCGCTGAAAAGTATTCCGCGCGAGATGCGGGAAGTGGCCACGATCTACCGGTTCAACTGGTGGCAACGTCTCCTTCAGATCGAACTGCCGTTCGCCACCATCGGCCTGGTGTGGAATTCCATGATGTCGGTCGCCGGAGCCTGGTTTTTTCTGATGGCCTGCGAGCAATTTGGCGACTTCCGCCTGCCGGGTCTCGGGTCTTATCTACAGGCCGCCGCCGACAACGGCGACACTCGCTCCATTTTCTGGGGTATTGTCACCATGGTCACCGTGATCGTGCTGATCGACCAGTTGATATGGCGTCCGGTGATCGCCTGGGCGGAAAAATTCAAAATGGAGCAAGTCGAGAGCGCGAGCGCCCCAACTTCATGGGTACTCGATTTGCTTCGGCGTTCCCGTGGCGCCGCGCTCTTCCGGAAACGGGCAGTTCGTCCGCTCCGCGAACAGATGATTCACTACTTTGCGCCCCGGCATGAGGTTCGTCCCGAATCGGCAGGTGAGAACACTGCGGCTTTGTGGTTCTGGCGAGTCGTGGGAATCGCGGCTCTCGGCGCGATCGGCTACGCCGTGGTGCATGTCGTCATGATCTTGACCGGCCTGCGCGGCTCGGAATTCCACCAAATCGGCTTAGGCGTCGGTGCGACCTTCCTGCGCGTGAGTCTCACTCTAGTGCTCGGCGCCCTCTGGACGATCCCGGCCGGTGTCGCTATCGGATTCAACCCGCGACTGGCGCGCATCGCGCAGCCGCTCGCGCAGATTGCCGCGTCGGTTCCGGCCACGGCGCTGTTTCCCGTTGTGCTGCTGGTCTTGATTCGCCTGGGCGGCGGTCTGGGAGTGGGCTCGATCATTCTGCTGCTGCTCGGCACGCAGTGGTACATCTTGTTCAACGTGATCGCCGGCGCCATGGCCATTCCCACCGACTTGAAAGAAGCCGCCAGCGTTTTCGGCATCTGGGGCTGGGAACGCTGGCGCAAACTGATCCTGCCGGGAATCTTTCCTTTTCTCGTTACCGGCATGATCACGGCCTCCGGCGGCGCCTGGAACGCCAGCATCGTCGCCGAATATTTCCACTTCAAAGGCCAGATTTATTCAACGATGGGCATCGGCGCCATGATTTCCGCAGCCACCGATGCCAAGAATTTCGATCTTCTTCTCGCCAGCACCATCGCCTTAGCTGCTGTGGTAGTTACCACTAACCGCCTGGTCTGGCGGCGTCTTTATCGTCTCGCCGAAACGCGCTTCAAGCTCGAAGCTTGAGTTCCCGGTGGAGCGCCGGGCGTCCTCGCCCGGCTGGACGGGCGAGACGCCCGTCCCTCCATCGGACAGCGCCTTTGCTAAATCTGCCAGCATGTTGAACAATGAATAGTTGCCTTGGCTGCGGCGGTTAGTTCCGCGCGCGTCGGGGAAACGCAAGGAGCCTTCATGCCCGCAACTGGAGAACTTATCCGCCTCATGAATTACATCGATGACATCGCCACCACCCTGCGCCGTATCAGCGCCAGTATCCCGGCAATGACCAAGGAGGAGTGCGCCCGCCTGGGCGAATATATCCGCAAGTCTGAACCGAGCTATGAGAGCGTGGTTCAGCACCTCGAGCAGGCGGGCAAGAGTGACTGAACGACGAGTGACTGAAGTCCACGCGGTTGCCGTGATCGGCGCCGGCATCATGGGCCGGGGAATCGCGCATGCTGCTGCTCTCGGCGGCTATCGTACCATTCTCGAAGACCTTCTTCCGAACGCCCTGCGCAAGGCTGAGACAGAAATCCGCGCCAATCTGGACAAAGCCGTCGAACTCGGCAAGGTCAATGCCGCCGACGCCGACGCAGCTTTTTCCCGGCTGGAGTACGCCGATTCGATCGATCAAGCCGCGCGCGAGGCCGATCTGGTCATCGAGGCCGTCCCCGACGAAATGGAATCGAAGCTCGAAATCTTCACCATGCTCGACAAGTTCTGCCGTCCGGCCACGATTCTCGCCTCGAATACGTCCTCGCTCAGCGTCACCGAGATCGCCAGCGTTACCTATCGCGCCGAAAAGTGCGTCGGCATGCGCTTTTTCAATCCCGTGCACCAGATGAAGCTGCTCGAAATCGTGCGCGCGCTCGAAACCGATGACGAAACGCTGGCCGCCGTTGTCGAAGTCGGAAAGCGCATGGGCAAGGAAGTTGTGGTGCTCAAAGAACCCGTGCCTCCCGCCTGCTAATTAATGTCCTGCTTCGCCTCCAGCCGCTTCACCAAGCCGTCCACATAGCTCTTCTGGTCGTCTGGAGCGCCTGCCATCGCCACCTTCATTTCCTTCGCCGCGTCGTCAAACTTGCTCTGCGCGCTATACATCCGAGCCAGTCCGGCATGCACGACCCACAGATCGGGATGTCTCTTGGCATTTTCGCGGAAGACCGCGTACGCTTCCTCGTTACGCTTTTCGCCCAGCAACTGCCGAGCGTATTGATGGAGTTCTTGCGGGCCGGCAAGTCCCAGCGCCTTTTTTTCTGCCGTTGCCGCCTCGTCCTTGCGATTGAGAGCCGCCAGGACTTTCGACTTCGTCATCTCATTGTCGTAGCGGTCTTCATTGTCGATGGATTTGTTGGCATACGTAAGGGCGTCATTGAGACTAATCTTTTCCGCGAGCAGGTAATTGGCCGCGTTGTCCCAGCTCATCCACGTGTATTGGGAAAGGTTACGAAGCTGTTTCTTCAGGCTGGCTTCGACCACATCGTGCACATCGACCGAGACCTTGAACGGAACCGCGATTTTCTCCCACTCCAGTTCGACCACCGCCGAATCCTTCTGCAGATCGTCGAAGTCGTAGGTCAGGGCGTTGTGCATGTCCGCCGCCTTGGGCTTCACCGTCACGCGCAGGGCATCTTCTTTTTCGTCGTAGGTGAAGGATCCCCAGGAAGTCGAGTTTCTCGAAAAAATAATCGTCCACTCATCGGCGTTCGGGATCATGTGCAATCCGTAAGTCCCCTTGTCGAGCGGCTTGCCTTCGATCTGGACCGGATCGCTGAAGGTGATCGTCGTGTTGATATTCGCTCCCGCGCGCCACACCTTGCCGTAGGGAACCAGGGCATCCCAAACCTTGCGGTCATTCACCAGCGGCCGGTGATAGTTGATGGTGATATCGGTGATGCCGATGCGTTGTGAAACCTGTGCCCCCTGGCTTTGCAAGGGCAGATCGAGTACAAACGACTGCGCCGGGCTCACGCCCGACATGGCTGCCATCATCAGGCAGAACAGAAATCCTCGTATAGCTGCTCGAAACATGGGGAACGCCTCCTCTATCGCAAAAGTTTTCAGACGGGCCACGAATCGCGGCCCCACCCCTGGTCGGCGTCTTAGACGTGCCCCAATCCCGGCGGTGAGCAGGAGGGTGGAGTTTTAATTGAGCACCGTTTGTGCTTCGTGGTAGAGACCGGCTTGCCGCATCTGAGACGAGGCAAGCTCGTCTCTCTACGGGAAACTCGCAGCTAACCCGAAGGTACTTCCAACGTCCAATGAGGTGGCGAAGCGTGCTTTTTTCGGGAACCGCACTGCCCCGAATCCCGTACTGCATAACAGAGTGCAGATTCAGGCTTAGCACCAAATAAGGCAGCCTGTCGTGAACCAACCATGCGGATGCTCATCGAAATCGTTCGCCAGTCGCTGGCCACCCTCTGGGCTCACAAGCTCCGGTCGTTTCTAACAATGTTCGGCATCGCCTGGGGCGTCGGATCGCTGCTCCTGCTGGTCGGCTTGGGCGAGGGCTTCCGCAGCGGCCAGGCGAAACAACTTAAGAATCTTGGCCAGGACATCATGTTTACTTTCCCCGGCCGCATTCCCGCCGTCGAAGGCAGCACGCAGTCCGGACGCACTTACCATTTCACCTATCAGGATTACCTCGCCATCCGCAGCGAGGCGCGCTCCCTCAAGTATCTTTCCCCGGTACTCAACCGCGAGGACATTCGCGCGGTCAGCGATTATGGTTCCACCAACGGCCAGGTCTTCGGCATCGCTCCCGAGTACAACCAGATTCGCAACATCCCCGTCGGCCCGGGCCGCTGGTTCAACGATGAGGACAATACCGAAACGCGCCGAGTGGCCGTGGTCGGCTGGGAGCTTCTGAAGAACATATTCCCCGGACGCCCGGCCGTCGGCTCGCACATTCTGCTCAATGGTATCCGCTTTGAAATTATCGGTGTGCTCAGCAAAGTCGGACAAGACGGCAACAACGGCACCAACGCGCGCATCTTCATTCCGATCGAGACCATGCGCAACCTGTTCCGGCTGAAAGAGCAGAACAGCGAAGATGCCATTTCGTTCCTGAACTACCGTCCATTTGCGCCAGGCAATCATCTGGCGGCGAAACAGGAAGTCCACGAAATTATTGCCCGCCGCCACGGCTTCAATCCCAAGCTCGAAGAATCGTTCGAGGACTGGGACACCATCGAGAACAACCAGCGCGTCGCCAGGATTTTCGACGGGATGGACTATTTCCTCGGCGTCGTCGGTGTGATTACGCTTGCCCTCGGGGCCATCGGCATCATCAACATCATGCTCGTCTCCGTCACCGAACGCACCCGCGAGATCGGACTGCGCAAAGCGCTCGGTGCCACTCATCGCGCCATCCTGACCCAGTTCTTTGTGGAAGGCGCGTTCCTGACCGCTCTCAGCGGCGGTATCGGGCTGGCCATCACTACCGCATTGGTCACGGTTCTTGCTGCTTTACCTGCACCTGAAGGATTCGACACGCCCCGCATCGTTCCGTCGTCGGCTGCAATTGCCATTCTCTCGCTCGCGTTTGCCGGCATCGCTGCAGGACTTTATCCGGCGCGTCAGGCTGCGCTGTTGCAACCGGTGGAGGCGCTCCGCCAGGAGTAAATATGATTCTTGAACTCGCCCGCCAAGCTTACAGCGCGCTCAAGCACAATCGCCGCCGCAGCATCCTCACCATGCTCGGCATGGCCTGGGGCATTGCGACCGTCGTGCTACTGCTCGCCTACGGTTCCGGTTTCGAGCGCGGCCTCTGGGTCGCGTTCCGTTCCTGGGGCACGAACCTGGTCTTCATCTTCCCCGGACGCACCTCGCTCCAGGCGGGCGGCACCAAGGCCGGCAGCGAGATCAAACTCACCGTCAACGATCTCGATTACCTGCAAGCCGAGGTGCCTTTGCTCAAGCGCATTTCGCCCGAAGCCTTCAAGCAAAGCACCGTCGCTTATAACACGCGGAGCGGTAGTTACGGGGTCAGCGGAGTCTATCCGTACTATTCGCGCATGCGCCGCATGGACGTCGAAGATGGCACCTTCTTCACCGACCTCGACGAAAATGCGCGCAGCCGCGTCGCCGTCCTCGGCGCGGACGTCAAGAAAAAATTGTTCTCCGGACAGAATGCTCTCGGCGAAAAAATTCGGGTTGACGGCATTTCGTACGAGGTCATCGGCGTTCTCAAACACGTCATTCAGGATGGGGACGACAACATGAACGGCAAAGTGTATATCCCGTTCAGCGCCATGAGTGACCTCACCAATACTTATTACCTCAACGCGGTCGCCATGGAATACGAAGGTGACCACGAAAAAGTCGCCGAGGCGGTGCGCCGGTCGATGGCTTTTCACCATGAATTCAATCCCAAGGATAAGCGTGCTGTTTTTGTTTTCGACGTGTTTGCCGACCTGCTCGATCTGCGCGTGATTACCACCGGCATCAAAATTCTGCTCGGGTTCATCGGCCTGCTCACGCTCGGCATCGGTGGCGTGGGGCTGATGAACATCATGCTGGTCTCCGTTACCCAGCGCACGCGCGAGATCGGCGTCGAGAAAGCCCTTGGCGCCCGCGATTGGCACATCCTGGTCCAGTTCCTCGCCGAAGCACTCGTCATCACGCTTCTCGGTGGGATCGCCGGCGTAGTTCTCGCTTACATCGTCTCCTGGTCGGTCGGATCGCTTACCCTCTGGAGCGCCTTCGTGGAGAATGGCACGGAAGGCGACATTCATCTGACCATCGACTCGATCACTCTGCTGGCGTCCGCCATGATCCTCGGATTCGTCGGCGTCATTAGCGGAATGCTGCCCGCCATCAAAGCTTCGCGCCTGGATCCCATCGAAGCGCTCCGCTACGAATAGAGACAAAGAGCTGCCTATTCTTCCGCCGTAGAGACGCGGCTTGCCGCGTCTCGCTCCTCCACTTGAGTACAATGAACCTGTGGCGGACTCCAATTCCCTGCAGAAAGTCCTCGATCACTTGCGGCTCTACGATCATCCGCTGCTCGCCTTTTCCGCGCGCGAAAATAACGGCGTGATCGAAGTTCTGATCGATCTGAAGAACTCGACCGTCCCGGTTCACACCTACGTACTTCCGATTCACGCGCGCGACCTCGATCATCCCCAGTTCGCCTGGCATCTGCAGCGCCAGCTCTATGACGGCCTGCATGACTATTTCATCGAAATGTTTACCCGCACGCCGCAGGATCGCGCCGTCCCCGGGAGCCTGGGATCTGCCGGAGAGGGAAGCTAGCGTATTGTCCGTCCGCGAACAAATCGAACGCGAAATCGGGCAGCGCGGCCCCATCCCGTTTTCGCGCTACATGCAGATCTGCCTCTATGATCCTTCCCAGGGCTATTATTCCTGCAACGCCGAGCAATTCGGCAAAGCCGGAGACTTTTATACTTCGAGCGACGTTCACGCCGTCTTCGGACGCCTGCTCGCGCGGCAGTTTGACGAAATATGGCGAGCGCTCGACCGACCTCCTCAAATCGAAATCCTCGAGCTCGGCCCCGGCCGCGGCTTGTTTGCCCGCGATGTGCTCGATTGGTCCAGCAAGAAATTCCATGACTTCTTCTCCGCCCTCACTTACACCTTGCAAGAACGTTCGCCGGCGCTACGAGCCAAACTGCAAGAGACTGTTCGCGAACACATCGGCACCGGCAAGGCAAAAGTTCCGGAGGAACGGCCCAGTTCAGCGGAGTTCGTGTGGGGACGGGCGCCCTCGCCCGTCCAAGCCGAGCGCACCGGGGCCCCCGTCAAGCCCGGTGTTGGCTTGACGGGGTGGAGCAGCTCGGCATGTGTGCACATTGATCGCAGCCTCGGGTCCGACGTGCCGCTCATTGTCTTCGCCAACGAATTCTTCGACGCCCTCCCCGTGGAAATTCTCGGGACTGCCGGCAAACTCCACATCGCACTCGAAAACAATCGCCTGCACGAAACCTGGCTCCCACCACTCGCCGAAGAACTGGAATTCCTCGACCGCTACGGCGTCCATCCTGAAGCCGACGAGCGCATCGAAGTGCCCATCCAGGCGCAGGATTGGACGCAGCAAATCGCGAACGCCATCGAACGCGGCCTGCTCTTAGTCACTGACTACGGTTACACGCGCAACGAACAACTCGCGGGCCGCTACCGCGGCACGCTCATGGCGTATCGTCATCACTCCGCCAGCCCCGATCCCTACCAGGCGCCCGGCGAGCAGGACCTTACCGCCCACGTCAATTTCACCGCGCTCGCTGCTGCATCCGAGCAATCCGGTATGCGTGTTGAAAAGCTGCTCACGCAATCGCAATTCCTGATGGGTATTGGCGAGAGAAATCAGTTTGCCGACGCCTTCGAAGACTGCCGCATCCCGCAAGAACAGGCAAAAGTAGCCCTCCAGCTCAAGCATCTGGTCACCCCCGTAGGCATGGGAGAGAATTTTCAAGTACTGATTGCCAACCGAGCAATAGACCCCAGGAAGATAGCCGCGCTAAGCGGTCTAAGCTTCGGAGCCACTTAAGCCCGTCATTGGAAATATGTGGATCGCGCGGTACCGACGCGCTATACTTACGCGAATTTCCTGGAGGTCGGTTATGAAGCGCTTGGTCCCTGTTGTGGCCGTTGTCTTTTTCCTTAGCTGGTCATGTTTTGCTCAGTCGAGCGCCGACGACTCTCCGGCCACGAAAGCGGATGTCGAAAGATATTTTCAAGTCGTCAAATCTCACGACATGATGAAAAAGTTGATGGCGACGATGACGCAAAGTATGCACCAGATGATGCACGAGCAATACTTAAAGCACAAAGACGAACTACCTGCCAACTACGAGTCTAAGATGAGCGCGATGATGGATGACATGTTCGCGAACATGCCCATGGATGAAATGATGCAGGCCATGGTTCCGGCATATCAAAAACACCTCACCAAGGGTGACATCGACAACCTGGTTGCGTTTTATTCCACGCCCACCGGTGAAAAGTTATTGCGGGACATGCCCGCCATAATGGCAGAGTCGATGCAAGACATGATGCCGATCATCCTCAAATATTCGGACAGCGTCAAACAAAAGCTGCTCAAAGAGACCGACGCCATGATCGCCCAGTCCAAGAAACAGTCTGACGCTAAGACTCCAGCAACTCACAACTAAGCGCTGAACAACTTGGCCGCGTGGCCGATACAGGCCTTAGCCCTCTACCGAAGGCGGGTTACCAAAGGTATGCACTATTTTCGCTGCATTTAACATTCCTGAAATATCTTTCTAGTAAACTGCGAATCATGAGCTCGCCTCGGGACTCTCGCTTTGCGCTGCCTCTGCAGGTCGCTGCCGTGTGTTACCGGCGGGTGAATTCGCACGCCGAGTTTCTGTTGGTCAATACCAACGGCGGCAGCAAGTGGACGTTTCCCAAGGGAGCCCCCGAACCCCGTCTCTCGCACAGCCAGGCCGCCGAACGCGAAGCCAAGGAAGAAGCCGGCGCCATCGGCACCATCGAGCCCCGCCATTTCCACATCTACATTCATTCCAAGGGCGTCTTCTGGCAGCCCGGCGGCGTGCAGGAATATGTAGTCAAAGCTTTCTTGATGGACGTCCGTCAAACGCGCCGTCCCGAGGAGGACGACCGCAATCCCACCTGGTTCGATTCAGAAAAGGCCCGCGTGATCCTAGCCAAGGGCCGCGAAGTCAAATACGCCCACGAACTCCAGACCGTGATCGACCGCGCGCTGGAACACATAGGCATCGCCCGCATGACTGCGGCTCGCTAGTGTTTGTGGAGAGACGGGCGCCCCGCCCGTCCAGCCGAGCGAAGCTCGGCAACGCGGTCAAGAGTGTCCGCGCCACACGTTCTCATGAGACGATTAACATACAACCATGATTCAACTTTCCGGCGCCGGCAAGCGCTACGGCCACAAGCTCTTGTTCGAGAACGCCGACTGGCTGATCACGCCTGAATCCCGCATCGGTCTGGTCGGAGCGAACGGCACCGGCAAGTCCACCGTCATGAAGATCCTTGGCGGGAGCGAGTCGCTCGACTACGGCAGCATCTCGCGCGCGAAGGGTATTTCCACCGGATACCTTCCGCAGGACGGGCTCACCCTGACCGGCCGCACTGTTTTTGCCGAGTGCTTGTCGGTGTTCGCTGAACTCGATGCCATCGAAAAGGAAATGGAGTCGCTGACCCGCAGCATGTCGGAACTCGACCACGACGGACCCGAGTACTCCAATGTCGCCGACCGTTACCAGAAGCTCGAACACGAATTTGTCGCCCGCGACGGCTACACGCTCGAAGCGCAGGTAGGCCAAGTCCTGACCGGACTCGGCTTCCACCGTGACGACTGGACGCGCCGGACCGAAGAATTCTCCGGCGGCTGGCAGATGCGCATCGCCCTCGCCAAACTTTTGCTGCAGAAGCCCAATCTGCTCCTGCTCGACGAACCGACCAACCATCTTGATCTCGAAGCCCGCAACTGGCTTGAGGAGTACCTGACCACCTATCCTTACGCTTTCGTCCTCATCTCACACGACCGCTACTTTCTCGACATCACCGTCAAACGCATCGTGGAAATCTGGAACAAGCAGATGCATTTCTACGCCGGCAGCTACGATCAATACTTGGCCGCGAAGACCGCGCGCAAGGAGCAACTCGAATCCGCATACAAGACGCAGCACGACCGTATCGAGCAGCTCCAAGTCTTTATCAACCGCTTCCGCTACACGGCGACCAAAGCGAAGCAGGTGCAGAGCCGCATCAAAGAGCTCGAAAAAATGGAGCGCATCGAAATCCCGGAAGAAGAGAAGACGGTTCATTTCTCCTTCCCGCAGCCGAAGCCGAGCGGGCGCATTGTCGCCGAATTCACGAACGTCTCCAAAAGTTACGGCGATCACGGGATTGGCGAACACAAGGTCTTCGAGAAAGTCAGCTTCATGATCGAGCGCGGCGAGCGCATCGCGTTGGTCGGAGTCAACGGAGCGGGGAAGTCCACCCTCATTAAATTGCTGGCCGGTCAGGAGCCACTCACCACCGGCGAATACAAGCTAGGCCACAACGTCGAACCCGACTATTTCGCGCAGGACCAATACAAAGAGCTCGATCCGGAAGCTCGCATCCTCGACGACCTCGGCGAACTCTCGCCCGCCTCCACGCAAACCCAGTTGCGCAGCCTGCTCGGCTGTTTCCTTTTCTCGGGCGATGATGTCTTTAAGCGCATCGGCGTCCTTTCCGGAGGCGAGCGCAATCGCTATGCACTGCTCAAAATGCTGCTGCATCCCGCCAACTTCTTGCTGCTCGACGAGCCCACAAACCACCTCGACCTGCGCGCCAAAGACGTGCTGCTCGAAGCCCTAATGAAGTACACCGGCACGGTCGTCTTTGTTTCCCACGACCGCTATTTCATCGACAAGCTGGCCACGCGAGTCTTCGAAATCGGCGAAGGCAAAATAGAGATCTATCCAGGAAATTACGAAGACTATCTCTGGCGGAAGCAGGGGAGGGCCGCGGTTGCAGTGGAAATCTCGGAGTCATCCACGATTTCATCGGCCTCTTCATCTCTGCCAGTGAACGGAGACCACTCGCCCGCAGCCGAGGCAGCTGAACCCAAAGGCAAGCGACTGAATCCGATCAAGCGCCAGCAGATGGAAGACCATCTGCACGAAGTAGAAGAAGAGATTGCCCGCGCCGAAGCCGCGATTGCCCTGTGTGAGACCGAACTCCAGAGCTTCGTTAGCGCGGAAGAAACGCAGCGACAGACGCAAGAACTTGCCAATCACAAGAACGCGCTGCAAAGCCTAATGAGGGAATGGGAAGAGCTATCAGAAACCCTAGCTGGCGCTACCTAGACGCGGCAAGCCGCGTCTCTACAGAAGGATTGTTTTGGGTTTGAGCTGGGTACTGGATACTGGCAACTGAGAACTACCCTACCCCCCCCTGCTTCAATTCCGTGAGCACTTGCCGTGCGATTTCCTTGAGCGTCTCGAACACTCCCACGCCCTGAAATGCCACCGCCTCCACCACCGGCTCGTTTTTCTTGCGCAGTTCCTTGGAGAGAGCATCCACGGGCAGCACATTCGGCAGGTCGCGCTTATTCAGTTGCAGGACGTAGGGAATCTTGTTGAAGTCGTACCCGTGTTCTTTCAGGTTGGTCATCAGGTTGTCGAGCGCTTCGATGTTGGCGTCATGGCGCTCCTGCTGGGAATCGGCCACGAACACGATGCCGTCCACCCCGCGCAGAATCAGCTTGCGGCTGGCGTCATAAAAGACCTGTCCCGGAACCGTGTACAGGTGGATGCGCGTCTTGAAGCCCCGCACCGTTCCCAGATCGAGCGGCAGGAAATCGAAGAACAGGGTTCGATCGGTCTCCGTGGCCAGCGAGATCATCTTACCCTTCTGCTGTTCGGCTGTTTTCTGGAAGATGAACTGCAGATTCGTCGTCTTGCCGCCCAATCCGGCGCCGTAGTAGACGATCTTGCAGTTGATCTCGCGTGCTGCGAAGTTGATGAAACTCAAAAGGCTTCCCCAGAAACTCCCGCGAAAAACACTCTCGCAAACCACTCCCTCAATGCGCGAGCCTTCTCGCCACAAATCCACTGAGTACAGTATCGGTTACTGCTGGTTCTTATACCACACCGGAAGGCTCTGGCGCAGGTTACCCACGTTACTAGACCACCACCGGTTCAAATGCTTAGCTGTTCCACTCGCTATCGCGCTGTCGGCAGAGGATAATATCCGGCTTTTGCATACACCTTCACGCCCGGATGCCGCAGCACCCGCACCTCGATGTCTCGGTAACCTCCGATGCTCGACTTGGGCGAATAACCCAGAGTGTACTGGTTGCGCGCGTCCCCCATCGCCCGGGCATATGCCCGCTCGATTTCGGATTGCGCCAACTCGTCGTGCACCGTGCCTCCTCCAGTTGCGTTGACGTATTTCGGCAGAATGTCGCTGTAGCCCATCAAAGCCCCCGTCTTCGGCAGGTGGATCCGCTGCAGCCTGTCATATACCGGGATCGCCGCGCCCTCCACTCCCACCGCGTACACGGTAATGTTCTGCGTCAGCAGCACTTTCAGGGTATCTTTGTAGCTGGCGGTCGAGCCCTGCTCCCGTCCGTCGCTGATGATGAAGATGATCTTTCGCCGTGCCCGGTCACGCTTCGAAAGATCGCGCGCCGCCAGCAGGATCGCGTCATTCATTACGCGCGCAACCTTCGGCGGCGTGGAAACCGGGGTTACGGGAGAGTCAACCGGACGGCCATTGATGATCGGTCCCTGCGGTCCCAGCGGCCCGCTCGTCACCGGAGGTCCGTTATTTGCCCCGCTGTACCCTTTGACCTCGTTCAAAGCCACCGTCAACTGCCTGCCCACGCTGGTGAAGTCCGCCACTCGGCCTACCGTGCTGCTGTAGGTATAGATTCCAACTTCATCGAACTGGCTGAACGCTCCCTGCAATGCCGACAGCGTTTCCTGCACCTTCCGCAAACCCACGTCCGCCATGCCGGTATCGAAGATCACCGCCGCCGACAGTGCAAACGGATCACTGGTGAAAAATTTCAATGTCTGCTTCTGCCCACTTTCCAGAACTGAAAAATCTTTGGGCAGCAAGCCGCTGACCAACCGGCCCTCGCTGTCCGTTACCGTAACCGGGACCATCACCAGATTTACGGTCTTCGTGATCGTGTAGAGGTCCTGCCCGGTTTCTGCATCCTTCGGAACGCTGCCCGCGGGTACCGTCTTAACCGGCGGCATCGGCGGCGGGGCTTGCTTCTGTTCGGCCGAATCCGGAGCGCTCCGGGGAAGCTCCTTCGACCCGGTAGTCACGCCCGACCCATCCGCCGGGGGCACATCCGGCTTGGACTCCTCTTCCGCTTCTTGCCGCGGGCTGGGTGGCGCTGGCGGCGGTATCGGACGCGTCGCCGACGGCGCGTCCGGGATGTCCTCAGGCTTTTGCTGCGCCGCCAAGGCGCCTGCCAGCAATAATGTCAGCCCCAGAATCAGTACCGTGCCAATTTTCGTGGCCATCCCCGGAATCCTCTGTCTTTCTTCTTCGGTCGTGTTCGGCGCCAGTCCGCGCACCATCCGGTCCCTGCCGCTTTTCACTAATTCAGATGCCCAGCCGTGCCTCTTTGGTGCATCTAACCGTTGCAGGTCCATACAGGATAGACTAGCAAAGTATCGGGATAAAAACGCTAATGCCTAAAGTACATTGCAAATCGTGCCTGGCCGCGGGTCTCTTCGTTCTGGCCATGTTCGCCCTAATCACGACCCTGTCGCTTCCCGCCGCCGCGCAGAATTCTCCGGCTCCGGCACCCACCTCCCCGGCCACGCCCAGTTCCAATGCCCAGTCGCAGGACCAGCCCGTCGAGACCCTGAAGGTCAACGTCGAAGTCGTCCAGTTGTTCTTCAATGTCAAAGACAAGCATGGCGCGCTGATCCCCAACCTCAACAAGGAGAACTTCGACCTGTTCGAGGACGGCAAGCCCCAGACCATCAAATATTTTAAGGCCGAATCCGATCTCCCGCTGACCCTCGGCATCCTCATCGATTCCAGCGGCAGCCAGATGCGCGTCCTCGATATGGAAAAGGAAGTAGGAGGCTCCTTCCTCGAAAGCACGTTGCGCCCCAAAGACGAGGCCTTCGTCATCAGCTTCGATGTCGACATTACCCTCCTGCAGGATTTCACCAACTCCGTCAGCCGGCTCAGACATGCGCTCAACCAGGCCAAGATCAATACCGGCGGAGTCGGCTGTTCCGGCGGTCCCATTGGTCCGCAGGGCCCGATTCCTTGCTCTGCAAGCGGCCAACGCGGCACCGCGCTCTATGACGCCGTCTATCTCGCCTCTCACGACGAATTCAGCCACGAAGTCGGCCGCAAGGCGATGATCCTGCTCACCGATGGAGAAGACGAAGGCAGCCGCCTCAAGATCAAGGATGCCATCGAAGCCGCCCAGAAAGCCGATGCCATCTGCTACGTGCTGCTCATCGCCGACCGCGGTTTCTACGGCTTCGGCGGCTATTCCGGCGATGTGGAGATGAAGAAACTCACTCAGGAAACCGGCGGCCGCGTAATCGAAGTCGGCAACAAGATCGAAAAACTTCGCCAGGCCTTCGACCAGATTTCCCAGGAGCTCCGCAGCCAGTACAACGCCGGCTACGTACCCACCAACACCGCTCGCGACGGCTCTTTCCGTAAAGTCGAGATCAAGCCCAAGCAGTCGGACTACAAAGTCCAGGCCCGCAGCGGTTACTACGCCACAGCTCACCACGAAGACTAAAAGATGTGTCGGGACATGTAATCGTGCGTGGGCCAAACCGATTCAGGGGGCATTACTTGAATCAGCCTTTATCAGGTGCCCCGTTTCATCGCGCTTGCGAAAAATCCTCCACCGCGAACAACTGCCCGCCCTGCTCCACCACACCGATTCCGGCCGAATCCATATCCCTGTCCAGAATGTTGGCGCGATGGGGAGGCGACTTCATAAACTGCGCGTGAATAAACTCCGGCGACGGCCCCTGAATTACGTTTTCCGACAGCCAATTGAAATGCGCACGCGCCTGCTTGACCCGTGCCGAGAGGCTCGGCTCACCCTCAAACCCATGCTGCGCCGATCCGTGTTCCGCCATCACTTCCGCGTGGCGCCGCGCCGCTGTCGCCAGCGATTCATCCCACCGCAGCGGAGTCAACCCCTGCGCCCGCCGCGCCTGGTTGACCGAAGCGAACAGTTCCCGCTCCGCCCGCAACGTTGGTGTCTGGCCGTATGCCGACCAACAAAGCATGATTCCCACCATCGCCGTCGCCGCCAGCCGGGTTCTGATTCGCATAGTCATTTCTCCACGTTATTTCTCCACAATGAATAAAACCCGGCCCGCCGCGTCTCGGCAAGTTACCAACGTCGCAGAGTCACTGACATGTTACTGACGTGAAGTTACCGACGCTCTTACCGCCGGTTCCCCCTTTCGGTCAACGATCCTCTCGATCCGCGGCGTCTTGCCGCCCGGGAGCCGCTTCTACTGCATACAAACCCGCTTCAGAGATCCAAGTCGCGCGGTGGGTATTCTCAAGACATTTCTTTACAGAACTATCATTGCAGGCACGGCAGATGTTCCTGGTTCGTCAAGATAGACATCTCGGGTCAGAACGAGTACATCTCATCTATTAGGGGAAATCATTTATGCGGACTTATCTCACGTTGTTGACGTTGACGCTGGCGGTTTCCTTCGCGCTGGCTCAGGACCCTGGTATGCAAGCGGCGCAGCAGGCCGCACAGGCAGCGCAGCAAGCCGCACAGATATCACAACAGGCAAGCCAACAGGCCATTGACCAAATGAACCAGGCAGCCCAGCAGGCGAATCAGCAGGCTATGCAGAATGCGCAGCAGGCAGGGCTAAACACGACGCAGTGCTATCGCTGTGGCGCGGCCACACCCAAATTCTCCGTGAAACCCGGCAGCTATTCCGCGAGTGTGACGATAAAAATCAAAGACTCGACCCGTGGAGCGGTAATTTACTACACGACGGATGGTTGGACGCCGACCGCGGCGTCAACTCGATACCTGGGTCCGATTACGATTGATAAGACAACCACGCTGCAAGCCATTGCCATCTCGCCATACGGAGGACGCAGCCGGGTCGCCACTGCTGTCTACACGCTGAATGGAGTGCCCCGAACGGCGCCGGCGGCGCCGACGGTGGTCGCGGCTCCGAACGCCGCTTCGAACCCGGCTGCAGCGCCTTCCGGGCCGAAACTTTTGCTGGCTCGGGATACGCCCGTTCCTTTTGTAATCGCTTCAGACGTGAATTCGAAGACAGCGGATGTGGGTGACAAGATTGCTCTGACGCTGGCCGAGGACCTAAAGGTCGGGGACGTGGTTGTGGTCAAGAAGGGAACACCTGCGGTTGCAACCGTTACCGAAGTTGACAAGACGGGAATGGGGGGTGCGCCGGGCGAGGTCTTCTTTCAGGTAGACTCGCTCCAGGCCGGCAGCGTTCTTATCAAACTGCACGGTACCGCCGCGAAGGAGGGACAAGATAAGGTGGGGAAAGCGATCGGCCTCATGTTCGTCCCGGTTGTTCCCGCTGGTATTTTCGTGCATGGCAAGGACGCGGAAATCAAGCAGGGTGCGTCGTTCACTGCATTCGTAGATGCGGACACTTTGCTATCGCCCGCGAATTAGAGCCTGCTGGTCGCTTCTTGGCTACTGCTTCGGAGCGTAGTATCCCTTGCGGGTGCGCACCTTCAGACCTTTATCCTGCGCCAGGATTTCGATCGTGCGGTAGTGTCCATCCGGGACAAAATCCGCCGGCTTGTAGGCCACCGCGTACTGGCTGCGCAACTCCTCCTGAATGGACAGAAACGCATCCGACACGTCACGCATCTGGAAGGGAAAAAACGCGCGGCCGCCCGTCGCTTCCGCGATGCGCTCCAGCACCTTGTCCCCCTTGCCCTTCACTCCGCTGATGTTGGTGCTGATGGTGTAAACGATCACTTCCGCGCGCTCCGCCATTTCGATGGCTTCCTCACGCGTTACGTGGCTCAGATTGTCTTCGCCGTCGCTCAGCAGAATGATGGCGCGGCGCACCGGTCGCGTCTGCTCCTGCTTCAACAGCTTGTCGCGGCACGCAAAGTAGAGCGCGTCATACATCGCGGTGCCGCCGCCCGCCCGCAACATTCGCACGCCGGCCGAAAGACTCTCCGTGTTGTCGGTGAAATCCTGTGTAACTTCAGGCGTGGCGTCGAAGCCGACCACAAATGCCTTGTCATAGCGCGGACGAATGATGGCGTTCAGAAACTCGATGGCCGCTTCCTGCTCGAATTTGAAGCGGTCGCGCACCGAGTTACTCGCGTCCACCAGCAACCCCACCTGCAGGGGCAGATCGGTCTCGCTGCGGAAGCTACGCAGCTCGGCAGGCTTTTGATCGTCGATCACTCTGAAGTCGCTGCTTTTCAGATCCTTTATGTAGCGGCCGTGCCGGTCGGTAACGGTGAACACCACGCGAACTTCGTTGACGACATGGCGGATCGTCTCCACGGACTCATCGGAATCAGACTTAGCTGGATTTTCCGGTTGCGCTGCAGCCTGCCCTGCCGGCGTCCGCTCCGCCGGAATTGATGTGGTGGGAGCTGATGCGGCGGAAGCTGGTGTTGCGGGAGTTGGTGTGGAAGAAGCTGGCGTGCCCGCGGCTGGGGACGCCGGACCCTGCGCCTTGCCGTCAGGCGGAACGCTCGTTTTCTCGCGAGCATCCTGCGCGGCCGCCGGCGGGGAAGCAGGCGGTGACGTCTGGCCGATGAGCGAGCCGACCAGGACATGAAAAGCAACCAGAAGCAGAAAAATGCGCGATTTCATCAGGACGGTTTGATCAGAAACTGCTCTCTTCATTATAGCCCGCGTCCGAGCGCTGGAAAGATACTTCGCTTTTACTGAGCAGGTTCTTACTGGCCAGGTTCCAGCCGAGGACCTTCTTGCCGGTCATTTTCCAGGCTGTCGAGCAAGTTCTCAAGTTCCTCCGGTAACGGCCGAGAGAACTTGAGCAACTCCTTCGTCCGGGGATGCGCCAACTCGAGCCCTGCCGAGTGCAGAAAATTTCGATCCAGCGTCAGCGTCGCGGGCATGCCGGCCGACCGGCGTTTGTTCGACTGCGACCGCAATTCGCCCGGCGCGCCATAGAGCGCGTCGCCCACCACCGGATGTCCGAGCGACGACATGTGCACGCGAATCTGGTGCGTGCGTCCGGTCTCGATCTTGAGTTCGACTAGGGCAAACTTGCCATAAGGCGCATCGATCTTTCGCTGCACCACATAATGCGTCACCGCCTCGCGGCCACCGAATCCTCGTGTCGTCATGCGCGTGCGCCGCTGCGAGTGGCGGCTGATCGCGCTTTGAATCGTGCCGCGATCCTGCTTCGGCCAGCCGTGTACCAGCGCAATGTAAGTCTTGTGCACCTCGCGACCGCTGAACTGCTTTGCCAGCTGGCGGTGCGATTCATCGTTCTTGGCCACCACCATCAGCCCGCTGGTCGTCCGATCCAGGCGATGCACGATCCCCGGACGCAGTTCGCCGCCGACCGCCGAAAGCTTTCCAAAGTGATGCAGCAGCGCATTGACCAGCGTTCCGCGGTTGCGCGCATCTTCGGTCGCTCCCGCTCCCGCATGCACCATCATTCCCGCGGGCTTGTTGACGATCGCCAGGTCGTCGTCTTCATAGACGATGTCGAGCGCAATCTCTTCCGGAATGGCGCGCAGGGGTGGAGCTTGCGGGGGCCCAGTGACCGTGATCCGCTCTTCGCCATTGCCCTTCAGCCGCAGCGACGCCTTCGCCGCGGCCTGGTTCACCAGCACCTCACCCTTGGCGATGAGTTGCTGCACGCGGGCTCGACTGACCTCTGCGTGACTGATATCAGAAAGTTGCGTCGCGAGATATTGGTCCAGGCGCTGTCCTGCGCCATTTGCAGAGACGACGAGAGTTACAGGGAATTCGGGCATTTTGGAAGGCAACTAAACACTGCTCTGCGCCGGTACTCTCTTCGGCACTCCGCTCTTCAGCCACCAGATCAATCCACCGCCGATGACCAGCAGAATGGAAATCAACTGCGTTCCCGTCATCAGCCCGCCGAAGACTTCACCGCGTCCGGGATCGTCGCGCAGAAACTCGATGAAGTAACGCTCGATTCCATACAGGATCATGAAGCTGCCAAATACCTGCCCATCGAACCTCTTGCGCCCGAGCAGCCAGGTCAGCAGCAGGAAATTGAAAAACTCGGCTGCGGCTTCGATCAGTTGTGTCGGTTCAATCCTGACGCCAAGCGGAGTTCCACTGACGGAATTCGCCAAAGGATTGGTGAAGATGACGCCCCAGAAGTGACTGGTCGATTTGCCGTAACAGCAGCCGGCAGAGAAACAGCCGAAACGTCCAAGGACGTGGCCAAAGGCCAGCCCGGGAGCGAAGGCGTCGCAAGTGCGCAGCGCCGGCATCCGGTGACGCCGCACGTACCAGGCCGCCGTGAGGAACGAGGCGATCAGTCCGCCGGAGAATACGCCTCCCGCCTGCAGCGTGTTGAGGCTGAAAATCTCCCGCCAGTTGTTCGCGTAGAAGCTCCAGTCGTTGATGACATAAAGAACCTTTGCCCCGACAATCCCCGCGAGCACAACGAGGATGCCAAGATTCCAGGCATCGTCACCGTTGATGCCCTGCTTCTCTGCATTGCGTACGCCTATCCAGAGCCCGATCAGCACGCCCGATGCGACCAGGACACCATACGTGGGCAGGTAGAAACTGCCAATGTGAAAAAGTCTGGGAAACACGTTAGTTTGGATGCTCCAATTGCGGGTTGAGTCTCTAAAGAAAGTCTAGCAGAGGAGAACAGGTCTCAGGTGTCAGGTCTCAGGAAAGGCAAGAGGTACGATGGAGTGACGGGCATCCCGCCCGTCCGCAGTAATTCACAAGATCGCAGAGAAGAACGCATCTCCCCGGGGCCCAGCTTTTCTTAAGACCTGACACCTAATACCTAATACCTGAATTGAACAAGCCGACCCACTGGGCCGTGTGGTGGGCCGAGAATGAACCCGTCTCAGACGGTGGGAACCCGCCGCGACCCATTAGGCTTTTCCGCATGGCGGAACATAGCACACCGGATCTTTTTGC
>JBEKYF010000030.1:0-59387 GCA_049511255.1 Terriglobales bacterium
GGATCACTCCCCAACTCCTCCGGCGTACCGGAGCGGAAAATCCGGCCCTCGTTAATGATGTATGCCCGATCCGTCACCGACAACGTCTCGCGGACGTTGTGGTCCGTGACCAGGATTCCGATGCCGCTGGCCCGCAGATCGGAAATGATCTTCTGCAAATCCAAAACGGCGATCGGGTCGATTCCCGAAAACGGCTCATCCAGCAATATAAATGTGGGGCTGATGCAAAGCGACCGCGCGATTTCCACCCGCCGTCGCTCCCCGCCCGACAACGCATACCCGCGATTCTGCCGGATATGCTCGAGTCCGAGCTGGTCAATCAGCTTCTCCGCTTTTTCCCGGCGCTCATGCCAGGAAATCGGCTGCACTTCCAGCACGGCCAGGATGTTCTCCTCAACCGTCAGTTTCCGAAAAACCGAAGCTTCCTGAGGGAGATAGCTGATGCCGTATTGGCGCGCCCGTAAGTACATGGGAACGCTAGTGATATCTTCGTCGTCGTACAGCACCCTGCCTGTGTCGGGAGGAACCAGACCTACGATTGCATAGAAGGTGGTGGTCTTTCCGGCGCCGTTCGGTCCCAGAAGGCCCACTACTTCGCCCTGCAGAACCTGAAGACTTACGCCGTTGACTACGCGTCGGCCACGATAAGACTTCCCAATTTCGTCGGTGGCCAGCGTATGCATTTATCGTGCCACTTGCGTCTTAGTGACAGTCGGAGACGTTTCTTTGCCTTCTACGAGCACCCTATCATCGTGTCTGTAGAAAGTCAACGAATCGCCCGTAATTTTGCCCCTTTCGGCATCAAAAATGCTAGGAGTTCCCCCGGTCAGGACGAACTTGTCATCGGCTGCCGTGTATACCAAGTGATCACCGGTCGCATGCCGCGTCGGCTGCGTGATTACAACCTTGTCTTGGGCCACGATCCGCTCCACTTGCCCAGGCATTCCCGGGCCTGCCCCTGCTGTCGACTGGCTTCGCGGCAGCAGAAATACTGTCATCTGCTGGCTTGTCAGCATAGTGTCGGACCCCTTCGCGGTCACACCGCCATCCAGAAAAATTCTCCGCTCCGCATCGGCATAGTTCAGACGCGCAGATGTGATATTGACTGGTGTGACCTTCCCCATCTTGTCCACCTGCACCAGCACCGTCGAAACCGGTTGCGCAATGAGGGAACGGTGGTCGCGATCAAATTGCAGCGTGGGAGCCTCCACTACGTTCGCGTTTTGCCACAAGCGAGCATCGCCGGTGTACACCGCAATCGCCGGTGAACGATGCGCCGTCATGCTGCGGCTCGTCACGTGGATCGGGTCGGAAGAGGCGAGCATACCGCCGTCCGGTTGCGCCTTTAGATCGGAGTACGTGCTCTTGACATTGCCCTCGGCAATGGCATCGCCGTTCGTCCGGTTCATACGAATCGTCTGGGCTGTCGTCGTCATGCCGTTGTCCACCACTCGAGGCGATCCGCTCAGCACCAGCAGTTGATCGGCAACCGTGTACTCTCCCCGCTGCGCCCAAGCCTTTTGTGCACCATCGACGTAGGTGACACCACCTGCCTGCATGATCGACGCGACGGCGCCCTCGGGCAGGAAGACGACATCAAGCATCTTGCTAGTCGACACTCGATCCGGCTGTCCCGGTGCGCCGGCGATCTTTCTGTCGCCGCTCTTGCTGTCGCCGCTCTTGCTGCTGACAATCTTCGCGTCCGGTTCCCCATGCAGCGTGGCCAGGCGATTCTTCTCGGTGAATTTCGCAGTAAATTTGGCGGCCGTAACCACCGTCTTCTGATTCGCATCCGGCTGCGTGATCACGATCTGCGGCGGTCCGCTGGTCTCGGCACGCTCCAGGAGACGGCCGTCCTTCACGATGAAATCCATCACTGGAGCGGTCATCTCAATGTCTTGATTTTGCGCACCTCCCTTTGCCGGCGTCGACGACGGTGCGGAAGACGATCCCGGCGTCGCCACCGCAACCAGAGTCCCGCTCTGGCTATTCTTCTGGGTCAGCCGCACGCCATCTTCGGCGTGAACCGTCTCCAGCAACTGCTGCCCGGCAGAGTTCCCGGCGAAGTGCAGCGTCACCCGCCCAGCAGCAGCGTCAGCGGGCTGGGTTCCGAGAGAAGCGAGTTGCACGTTGCCACTCAGAATGGCCGTGGTGAGTTGATTCCGCGTGCCGGTCAAAAACAGTTCGGCGCGATCGGAACGCGCGTGCGTTTCCGAGTTGGACGGCGCGCGGCCATGAAGCTCGCTCCGCACATCGCCCTCGGCCAGAATGCGTTCCACCGTGTTGTCCTCGCGCAGGAAAAACGTCGCGTGGTCGGACTGTGCTTGCTGCTGCTCGCGGCTCATGCGCACCCCAGTGAGCACGACCCGCCGTGGCTGTTTCGTAATTACGCCGCGATCTGCAGTCAGACGGACCGGCTGCGGCCTGCTGACAGTCATCGCAACCGCCGACAGCAAGTTCATCGTGCCCGTCTTCGCCACATATTCAATGCCCACCGCCGAGCCGGATGCCTGCGGCGTCTGAAACACCACCTTCCCGCTGGCGGAAGCGTCCCCAGTATTTTTGTTGAACATCAGCCCGTTGGTTTCAAGATGAATCGGGGCTCTCGTTTGCGCCGGGGGCGTCTGATCCGAATGCCGCATCCCCTCGGGATTCGCTTCCAGATCAATCAGCACTGTGCCCTTAGCGTTCACATTGCCCGACGCGGGATCGTACTCGAAGTCATCCCCGGTGATTCGATCGAAGCGGCCAGCATCCTTGCCATAGACGACGATCTTGACGTTGTGCAACTCCGCCCGTCCACCCTCTTTGAACTGAACTGCCTTGGAGGCGTTCATAGTGAAAAGAGTGCGTCCTTCTACGGACTTGGAGACCGAAAAGCCCTCGGCGGTCTGCTGAATGTTGAGGCCCATTTTCGCGGGAATGTTGTGGACTGCCTTGCGCAGACTCCATCGCGCGTAGAAATACATGCCCGCGACCGTCGCCACCATCAAAATCGCGCCCAAGGCGAACCAGCGGCGCAGACGTGAAACTGGAGGAGCCATCAGAGGCTAGTGTAACGCCGAGGATCAGTTCTCAGTTCCTGGTGGAGCGCCGGGCGTCCTCGCCCAGCCACCACTCTGCCGGACGGGCGAGACGCCCGTCGCTCCACCAGGAACTGAGAACTACCCTCTCCGTACCAACGTCCCGGCCAGCAGATCGTGCAGTCCCTGCTTGCGCTCCGTGAACCCGACCATGATGTAGCCGATGCCCAGGATCATGGTGGAAAGCCACTTCGCAAAATGCCTTCCCGTCGCGCGCTCGAATGAGATTCGGTTGCCATTGAGATCGGTAACTTTCATCCCAAAGATCATCTTGCCCAGCGTCGCCTGGTATGACGAGCTTTCCATGAAAGCCTCGTACAACCAGGAACCGAAAATCATCGCGATGATCGTGACGCCACCGCCCAAAACAGTAAGTCCTAAATGGGGCACGCCACTCATCATTCCTGCCAGCCCGAGACCGCCGAAAATCATGCGAATCGGAGACACCACCAGCCGCAAAATGATGCCGTCGATAATGGCCGCAACCACCCGAATCCAGAACCCTCCGTAGCCCACTGCCACCGCCGGCACAACCGCCCGATAAAAAGTCGCTGAGGCTGGGTAGGAGGGCGCCAAGTTGGGCGATGCCACAGCCGTCGGGACGACGCCCGGCGTCGGGCCCGTGGGCGCTCCACAGCGAACACAAAACTGAGCGCCAGCGACATTCTGCGCGCCGCACTTGTTGCAGAAGAAAGTTTCGTTCATTCCGGGCACTATAAAGACGGATTGGCTTCTTGTCAAAAGGAAGAAGTAAGCCGGCAGAGCGCAGAAACAAGCACACTCACCGGGCGCGCACCACGTCGCGCAAAGTCAGCTCCAACCCACCGAATTCAGGATGGTCGTTCATGCCGAGCGAATAGGCGATGTCCAGGCGGTCTCCGGCCAGCAACTGCAAACGGTCGCAGGATTCCTTCAGGCCCCAACCCATCGCCTGGAATGCGATGTTGTCGCGCCAGGAAGGTTGAGCAGGTTGTGTGGTGGCGGAGCTTCGCTCCGCTGGACGGGCGGGGTCGCCCGTCCCCACACTGTCGGGATGGCAGCGGGGAGTGAAGTCTGCCGCCGCCGTACCATTGACCGCTGGCGCCACTCGCAACCGCACATGCTTGTTTTTCACCGCCTGCGGCGGCGCCATCAGCCGCACCGCCCGAGCGGCGAAGACGGGTTCCCGATTCTCCATCCCAAAAGGCTCGAGCAAAAGCAGCGCCTGGTGAAGTTCAGGCGTGACTTCTCCCAGGGGCAGCTCTCGATCGAACTCAAGCTGCGGTTCGAAATCGGCAGGAGTGAGCCGGGCGCGCGCATAGCCATCCAGATGCTGGCGCAGTTTCTCCACGTTGGCGCCGGGCAGCGCGAAGCCCACCGCGTGCGCATGTCCGCCGTAGCGGAAAAACAGCTCGTGGCACGATTCGATGGCATGCAGCAGATGAAACGCCGGAATCGATCGTCCCGAGCCGTGTGCTTCCTCACCCTCGCGCGAGATCACGAGTGTTGGCCGACCGTGGCGTTCCACCACCCGTGAAGCCGTGATGCCAATCACGCCGCGATGCCAGCCTTCGCCATCCAGCACCACGCAATACGCTTCGCGCAACGCGGGCTCTTCTTCCAGACGGCGCTCGATGTTGTCCATGATGCGCCGCTCTTCTTCCTGACGCTCGGCATTCAGTTGGTCGAGCCGGCCGGCAATCTTCCGCGCGCGCTCCATGTCTTTCTCATTGAAAAGATCGATCACATCGCGCGCCACATCCATGCGTCCGGCGGCGTTCAGGCGAGGTGCGATGCGGAAGGCGACTTCGGTCGCCGTTAGCGCCCGTCCGTCGCCGAGTTTCGCAACTTCAAGCAGCGCCTTCAGGCCGACGTTTACCGGACGACGAAGCCCCTGCAATCCCAGCTTCGCGAACACACGATTCTCGCCCAGCAAGGGGACAGCATCGGCGATGGTCGCGATGGCCACGACTTTCATGAACGACATCAGCAGGCGCGACTGATCGTTGGCATTGAGGCGCGCATCCAGCCGCCGCTGCATCAATCCCTGAGCCAGCTTGAAGGCCACACCCGCGCCGCACAAATGCTTGCAGGGATAATCGCATCCTTCCTGGTTGGGATTGACGACGGCAAGCGCCCGCGGAACGCCGCCCGGCCCGGGGAGATGATGGTCGGTGACGATCAGGTCCACTCCGGTGCGCCGCGCCGTTTCGGCGGCGGCGAACGCGCGGATGCCAGTATCTACGCTGATGATCAGCCGCACGCCGTCGGCAGCAGCGCGCTCGATCACCTCGTCGCGCATGCCATATCCTTCACGGATGCGATGCGGCACATGAAAGTCGGCTGCCCCGCCACACAGCTCGATCGCCGTCTTGAGAATGACGATCGCCGTGGTGCCGTCCACGTCGTAGTCGCCGTAGATCAGAACTTTCTCCTTGCGCTCCAACGCCGCTTCCAGTCGATCGAGCGCGGATTTCATCCCACTCATACGGAGCGGGTCGTGGAGATCGCCAAGCGCAGGCGCAAGGAAACGGGCAGCCGCCTCCGGTTCTTCGATCCCGCGGCCGGCGAGCAGATCGGCAAGCACGGGCAAAGCGGAAGCAGAGATGTTCAGTTGGGAATCATGCAGCGCAGCAGCAAGGACTCTAGCTTTGGGAGAATTTAACGGATTGGAGATCCATCGCATCGAGGCAGGTCTTAGGTGTCAGGTCTTAGGTGTCAGGAAATCTTGTGCGCGGGTCGGTCACACGGTTTTCCTAAGACCTGGGACCTGACACTGAGACCTGCTTTACCGCTCCTCATCCTGGTCCGGCTCATCGATCATGAATCCGCCGCCATCATCCGCCAGCTCGCGCAGGTGTTGATAATGCTCGTACCATTCTGTGCCGGCTTCGTAGACGAAGACGCATCCCTGGTAGGCCCATCCGAGCTGTACGAATCCGGTCTTCCCGATGTAGGACTTCAGCCAGCGGCTTTCTTCCAGATCTTCTTCGCTTCTGTAGTCGCTGTCGGCGAGAAGTTGGGACAAGCGCTCCAACTCTTCGCGGTCGAGCGCCCAGGAATGCATGGTCAGGAAGGGCGCGCCGGTGGACTTGGCCAGTTCCACGAAGTCTTTCCAGCCATCCGGATTCTGTCCCGAGTCCCACAGCACGCTGGGAACTTCTTCGCACTCGACGTAGCCAAAGAAGCGGCGCATGCCCAGACCTTCAATAAAGGCCGTCATATCGTCTTTCATGCCCGTCAGGTCGTCTGGATGTGGAGACATGGAGTGCCATCATTGTACGGCTTGGACACTGCGCTTGGCGAACACGCTACGAGCTACGAGCCGCGAGCTGCGGGCAACCGGTTTGCTCGAAGCTCGCGGCTCGAAGCCCGAAGCTCAGCATAGGGAAGGCCGCCCGCTCATAGCGGTGCTTGTGTTAAACTTTTTCTTCACCACAAAAACGCCATAAACATGCTCTTTTCCAAAGAATATGTGGGCTATCTGGCCCGCGAAGTTTCCAAAAAACTGGTGGCGAGCGGTCTCATTGAGACCAAGGCGATGCCTGCTCTTACCGAGAAGGTGCATGCCGCTCTGCTCGATGAACTGGCGCTCGAGGACCGCATTAACGACGAGGTGCGCGTTATTCTCGAAGCGTATTCCGACGAAATGCAGAAGACCGGCGCCAATTACCAGGAGATGTTCCGTAAAGTGAAGACCGAACTGGTGAAGAAATACAAGGCTATTCTTTGAGCATGCCTTGGAGGACGCCCCTGCCGTGCGATTGAGCCGCGATAAAGTCAACAAGCTCGCCCACGTTGTCACCGACGCGGTAGCCGACATGGATGAGGTCGAGTTCATCGAGGATCGCAACACCATCCGCCTCGAAGTCCGCAAGATTCTTGAGGAACTCCTCATGCAGGAAGCTCGCATCGACCAGGCCGCGCGGCAGAAAATCGAGAGCCAGCGCCGCACCATCATCGAGGGCTCCGAGGAATGGTCGATCCTTTACCGCAAGTATTACAACGATGAAGTGAAGAAGTTGGGCGTCTAGTTCTCAGTTCTCAGTAAACCCGCAAGGATTTTTCTGGGAACTGAGAACTGCTACTGGGTACTGGGTACTGCTGTCATCCGCAGCACATCATCCTGATCCTTATCCTTGCCCTTGATCCCAACGGCATCAAGCTGACGCGCTATGGGCTGCACCTCTTGTAGAATCCGCGCCAGCGTTTGGCCCAGAGCTTCCTTGTCGCTGTTTTCCGCGCCTCGGTACTTCATCACGCTCTCGAAGAAAGTTTTCGGCCGCGGATAGACCACGATCTTGACGTCGTCGCCTTCGGGAACTCCCGCCGCTTTCTTTGCCAGTTTCAGTGCCGTATCGTAGCCGCCGAGTTCATCCACTAAGCCAAGGTTCTTCGCATCCTGTCCCGACCAGATCCGCCCCTTCGCAATCTCCAGCACCTTGTCCTTCGGCAGCTTGCGGCCATCGGCAACCTTGCTGGTGAAATCCACATACACGCGGTCGAGCCACGCCTGGAAACGTCCCCATTCGGCGGGGGTGTAATCGTGCGTTCCCGTGAACATGGTAGCGTTGTCGCCCTGATGGACTTCGTCCCACGAGAGTCCAACTTTCTCCCACAGTCCACTGGTCAGCATCTTTCCGCCGAGCACTCCGATTGAGGCGGTGATGGTTCCCGGCTCGGCTACGATTTTATCCGCTGCCATCGCCACAAAGTATCCGCCCGACCCCGCCAGATTTCCCATCGAAACAATCACCGGTTTGCCCGCCTGCCGCGCCCGCACCACTTCCCGCCAGATGGTGTCGGAGGCAACGTACGAACCGCCCGGACTATCAACCCGAAACAGGATCGCCTTTACGTCCTTGTCTTCCGCAGCCGCTCGAATCGCCCCCGCCACCGTATCCGAGCCCATATTCTGGCTGCCTTGCACGGAATCGTAATCACTCTTGCCACGGGTGACGTCGCCGACGCCGAACACCAGCGCAACCGTCTTCCCGCGATCATGCGGACGCCCGGCGCGGCTTAAATACTTATCCAGATAGAGCAACTCCGCTCCATCACCGGCCTGGCTCTTTACGTCTTTGTAAACTTCGTCGCGATACTTAACCGCGTCCACCAGTTGCGCTGCGACTGCTTCTTTGCCCAGATACGGCCCCGCGTCCACCACTGCCTGGAACTTCTCCGGCGCGATTTGCCGCGCCTTACAGATGCCGTCCTTCATCTGGTTGAACCATGAAGTCATGATCGCGGTCATTGCTTCTTTATGTGGCGCCGTGTACTTGGTTTCGGTATAGAAGTTGAGCGCGTTCTTATACTCGTAGCGGTGATCGCCGTGAAGAGTCAGGCCCAGCTTGGAGAGCGTCCCCTTGATAAATGGCGATTCCATGATGATGCCCGTCAGTCCGACGTCGCCCGAGGGTTGCAGATAGATATGGTCAAAGGCCGTCGCCAGATAGTAAGCGCCGTTGCCCGGACCAAACTCACCAAAAGTTTCCGAGTAGGCGACGGCAAATTTCTTATGCGCGCGAAATCTTTGGACAGCATCGCGGATTTCCTGGGTCTGCGCCATTCCCATCGGAGCCGCGCCAATCCTGGCAATCATGCCGACGACACGATGGTCACTCGCTCCCCGGTCAATGGCGTCGACCACATCGCGCACCGTCTGCTTTTCAGTCAACATCAACTGCGCAGTCGGCGTTGCGGGTGCGTCTTCCAGAAACGTCTGCTCGAAATTCGCTTCGAGAATCGTCTTGGATGGAACTCTTCCCTTCGCGCCGATCACGAACACCAGCACGATGATCATTCCGATCAGCCACAAAGCGCCCAGGATGGCGAGGAAACGTACGATGAACTTGGACATGGTTTGCTCCTTTTGTTAAGAAAAGAGCAGTCTAACCGAAGTACAAGCCTTAGGTGCTATAACGTTGAAGCAGCCCTGATCGAAGTCAGGGCTGTTCCTTTTCTACGTTTCAAGTGGCGAAATATCGCCTACGCTCATTGACCCGGTCGTGAGCGTAAACCTATTTACTTCAACCATCTCATGTCAGTGTTCATTGCGGTAAGATGTTGACGTTGCCGATATGGTGCGCTTCTTGATCTGGACCGAGGGCGATGCAAACGGCTGGGCCTGCTCGAATTGTCGCTGGAGATTCCCCATTCCCACGCTGCTTAGCGGAGAAGAGGCTAAAGGTGCTTACGACCGCCTAGCCGCTGTGAAGTTTCGCGAGCACAAGTGCGAGGCCGAAATCAGATTTTCTGCGACGAAACAGGAACCAAAAGGGGACGCTGGCACCGCATTCGCAGAACGTGCTCGGATGCTCATAAAGCGAGGATACACACCGAAGGTTGCTGTGGAGCTTGTACTTCATGAAATGGAATTCGAACACGGCAATGATTCGAGGATGATGGAGAAGGCGCGAGCTGAGGCCGAGGATTTCCTTCTGAGAGTCGGCAAGGGCCTCATCTGAAGTGGGACTATCGTGGTGGGGTGCTGGCACTTAATTCGGAATAAGCTTACGGCACGCCTGAAGGCGTGCCCTGATACGAACGCTTACGTTAGGTCGCGGCTTAAAGCCGCGCCCTTCAAAACAAAGTCTAGGGCCTGGAGTGACTCTGGTGTGCGGGTGTTGTAACTGCTCCCTCTGCCGCTGACCTCACCAGAGCCGCATACTTTGCGAACACACCGGTTTTGTAGCGTGGCGCCGGGGCTTTCCATTCCGTCAGCCGCCGCGCGATCTCGGCGTCGGAAATCTCCAGTTCCAGCCTCCGGATCTTGGTGTCGATGGTGATGCGGTCGCCCTCGCGAATCGCGGCAATCGGACCGCCCAGCGCCGCTTCTGGCGCGACATGGCCGACCATCAGACCGCGGGTTGCGCCGCTGAAGCGTCCGTCCGTGATCAGCGCAACGCTCTCGCCTAGACCTTCGCCTACGATGGCCGCGGTCACGCTTAGCATTTCGCGCATACCGGGTCCGCCCTTTGGACCTTCATAGCGGATCACCACCACATCGCCAGCCTTGATTTGCTTGCTGGTCACCGCCTGCATCGCCGCTTCTTCGGAATCGAACACGCGCGCCGGCCCGGTTTGCGACTGCCGTTCGTGGCCGGTCATCTTCACTACCCCGCCCTCGGGAGCGAGGTTCCCTTTCACGATCACCAGTCCCCCCGTGGCCTTCAGCGGCTTACTCAAGGGAGCGATCACCGTCTGTCCGGCAGTCTCATTCGCTCGGTTCGCCTCTTCGGCAAATGTCTTTCCGGTTACGGTCATCGCCGAACCATTTGCATGCTTGCCGTCTAGCAGTCGCTTGGCGATTACCGGAATGCCGCCGGCTGCGTCCACGTCCGCCGCCACATATTTTCCCGCAGGCTTCAGATCGGCCAGCAGCGGCGTGCGTTCACTGACCCGCTGAAAATCTTCGATTTCGAGCGGCAGCCCCATTTCGCGCGAAATCGCGAGCAGGTGGAGCACGGCGTTGGTCGAGCCGCCTGTCGTGGCCACGCCCGCGATTGCGTTCTCGAACGCGGCGTGGGTCAAGATATCGCTCGGACGAATGCCTTGCTTCAGAAGATTCATCACCACTTCGCCGCAGCGGAATGCGACTTCGTCCTTGCGCGGGTCCATGGCTGGAATGCCGTTGAAGCCCATGGGCGAAAGGCCGATCAGTTCCATGACCGTGCTCATCGTGTTCGCGGTGTACTGCCCGCCACATGCGCCCGCACCCGGACACGCAACATTTTCGAGCGCCAGCAGATCCGCGTCGCTCATCTTGCCCGCGGCATTCGCACCGACGGCCTCGAACACGTCCTGAATGGTTACGTCTTTGCCTCGATACTTGCCAGCGGCAATCGTTCCGCCGTAGAACACCAGGCCAGGCAGGTTCATCCGTGCCAATGCCATGGCTGCCGCGGGGATCGTTTTGTCGCAACCGACAATGCAGACCGCCGCGTCAAACATCTGTCCGCGACAGACCAGTTCAATCGAGTCGGCGATCACCTCGCGGCTCACGAGCGAAGCCCTCATGCCTTCGGTGCCCATGGTCTCGCCGTCGGAAATGGCGATGGTGTTGAACTCCATCGGCGTGCCGCCGGCCGCGCGAATTCCTTCTTTCACCTTGGCCGAAAGCCGCCGCAGGTGGAAGTTGCACGGCATGGTCTCGATCCAGGTGTTGGCGACAGCAATCAGCGGCTTCGCCAAGTCTTCATCGGTGAAGCCGATGGCTTTGTACATCGCGCGCGCCGGAGCCTGGTCGCGCCCGTCAGTGATATTGCGACTGCGATGTTTGAGGTCGATATCCATGGGAGTGATGCAGACAGTTTAGCTGAATCGATGGAGGGACGGGCGTCTCGCCCGTCCTGCAGTCCGGTGGCCGGGCGGGGACGCCCGGCGCTCCATTGATCCTTTACGCATTGACTACTTTTGGCTCCGCCGGCTTTGCCTCGGACGCTTTCTTTTTCTCCGACGGCAGCCATGACATCATCGCCCGCAACTGCTCACCTACTTTTTCAATCGGGTGCTGCTTCGCGTCCTCGCGCAGCTTGGCAAAGTTCTTGCCGCCCTCCCTGTTCTCTTTAATCCATTCCTTGGCGAACCTGCCGTTCTGGATTTGCTTCAGCACTTTCTTCATCGCCTTGCGCGTCGCATCTCCCACAACAATTTCGCCGCGGGTCAGGTCTCCGTACTCCGCCGTGTTCGAAATCGAATAGCGCATCCGGCTCAACCCGCCTTCGTAGATCAGGTCGACGATCAGCTTCATCTCATGCACGCACTCGAAGTAGGCGATCTCGGGAGCGTAACCGGCCTCGACCAGCGTCTCGAAACCTTTCTGCATCAGCGAAGTCAAACCGCCGCAGAGCACAGCCTGTTCGCCGAAGAGGTCGCTCTCGGTTTCTTCTCTGAAGGTGGTCTGCAACACGCCGGCGCGGGTCGAACCGATGCCGTGCGCGTAGCTGAGCGCGTACTCATGCGCGCGCCCACTTGCATCCTGGTGGATGGCGAGTAATGAAGGCACGCCGCCGCCCTGCGAATACACGCGGCGCAGCAAATGGCCCGGGCTCTTCGGCGCAATCATGACCACATCCACATCTTTTGGAGGCTTGATGGTCTTGAAGTGAATCGCGAACCCGTGCGAGAAGCCGAGAATCTTCCCTTTGCGCAGATGCGGCTTAATGGCCGATTCGTAGAACTCGGCCTGGGTCTCGTCCGGCGTGAGAATCTGTAGCCAGTCGGCGCGCTTGGCGGCTTCCGCCGGAGCGACCACGTTCATTCCATCGGCGCGCGCCTGGTTGGCCGAGGCGCGCTCGGGATCGAGCCCGATAATCACGTCGTATCCGCTGTCACGCAGGTTCTGCGCCTGCGCGTGTCCCTGCGATCCGTAGCCGAAAACGGCAATGGTCTTGCCCTTCAACGCGGAAGGATTGGCATCGTTCTGGTAAAAAACTGTGGCCACTGGAAAGCTCCTTATCGATATCTATATCTATGTTGGCTGAAATGCTGAATCGTGTTTGCAGGCAATGACCGACCGATCGGTCGGTTTAGGAGATGCTAAACACCTCGACCTCCCGGTGTCAACCACGCATTGCCTCGGAGACCATTCTAGACCACTGCCGGTTCGGGTGAGGGTTCAAAACTCGAAGTAGGCTCCAGCGCGCGCTGGATGCGCGCCGCCTCCGGTTCCGGTCGCCAATCCGGTCGTTAATCCTGAAGCTGGGAGCAAGCCTTCTTCAATTCCATGCAGGCTTTCCCATGCGGCCTCGGTCAGTGCCGGATCTGCGGCCACAATGTCACGGATCATTTGCCAGGCGGCGAGGTTGAGCGCGCCCTCCGGTGCGGGGCCCATGGCCAGCGAAACTGAGCACTGAGGGCAGAAACAGATCCGCTGTGCCGAAGATTTCTGGCGCGGCCTTACTCCCGCCGTCTGTGCGAACAAGTAGACCGCAACTGATTTTTGTCCGGCTTCGAGCTCCCGACTACAGCGAAGACAATACAAGTTGTCCAAAAGTTCCGTCCCGGGTTGTCTACAAAGTGTGTTCACGTTACTGTCTCCAAGGCGCTGCCGATGGCACAAGTATGTAGAAGGATTCCCGCAAGCCGGCGCCCGTGAACCAAGCTTTGCTCTAGCCAGACGAGGATCGCATCGCGCACACTCTAGTCCATGGGTGTTGATCGGTCCGCAAAGCTTTTGCAACCGTCACGGCTTGGGAAAAAACGCCAAAAGGTGGCCGCCGTTTGTTACCGCATCCGCCGGCGCGGCATCGAATTCCTGCTGGTTCAGACCCGGGGCAGACGCTGGATTTTCCCCAAAGGCGGCGTCGAATCCGGCCTCTCGCACGCCCAGTCCGCTGCCCTGGAGGCTTTTGAAGAGGCTGGTGTTCATGGCCGGATGGAACAAATTCCCTTCGCCCGTTACTTTCGCTGCAAACCTCGTCGCGAAACTGCTGAAGACAGTAGGCCTGCCGCCCGATCTTCCCAGCCAGAGCTGGCCGTCGCTGCTCACCTTTGCGAAGTGTCTCGGCTCGAACTGCCGCAGGAATCGAACCGAAACCCCACCTGGTTTTCCGCTGAAAAAGCGAAGCAGCGCCTGCTCGAGGACCGCGCGCCGGAATTTGGCGCCGAACTTGCTCGCGTCGTCGACCGCGCCGCGGCCCGGATTCGGCGATTGTACGGAGGCTCCAACCCCGGACCGGTTCACGCCATGCTGGGTTACTCCAAGCTAGGTTACTCCAGGCTGGGTTACAGCGAACTGGTTCACACCAGGAAAGACGCTTTGCAAGAAGTTCGATTCGAGGCCTTCGAACTAGCCCGAGTGCATGGCCTGGCGTGGTCAGCCTCGTACGCCCGCTACATTCGTCGTGAACACCCTGACCTGCAGTCTTCCGCCGGCCCTCCGCCCGGATCCAACCGGCCCACCCTTCGACTGGAGAGCGGAACCCCATCTTCATCCGACACGCTGCAGAAAGTGCAATTCATCGATGAAGTCAGCGCAACCAGCCGAGCCAAAGCCCCGGCGAAATCTGCCAAGAACCGCCGAAAATAGTTTCCCCTCGCCCCCTCCCAAGCCGGCCGCGAGATTCGCCTGTAGAGCCCGGAGCCCATTCCGCGATACCATCTCTGGTGATGCTCCGCGAAGCTACCGTCGAACCTCGGCAGGAACCTCGCCAGGAACCCCGCCAGGAAATCCTGCGCGCCGCCGCCCGGCTGTTTCAACAACAGGGATACGATGCCACCTCGATGAACGATGTTGCCGCTGCCCTCAAGCTCTCCAAGGGCGGCCTCTACCACCACTTCCAGTCGAAGGACGAAATCCTGTTCCATATCATGTCGCACGCCATGGAGATCACCGAGGGACGGGTCATCAATGTGGTGCGCCGCATCGACGGAGCCAGTATTGAAGGAAGCGAAGAGCGCCTGCGCACGCTGATCCGGCTGCACATTCAGGTTGTGCTCAGTCCCGAAGACCGTGAGATTACCGTCATGCTGCACGAGAACCATCCGCTGCCGCCGGCGCTCCGCCGCAAGATCAACGGACGCAAGAAGGATTACCTGCACTTCGTCGAGAACCTCATCGCCGACGTCCAGCGCAAGCGTAATTCCCAGTCGCCGGTCACGCCGCGCGCGGCCGCCTTTGCCCTGGTCGGCATGATCAACTGGATCTATCAATGGTACAAGCCCGACGGCCCGCTGACGGGAGACGCGCTGGTGCAGCAGTACACGGATATTTTCTTTCACGGCGCGGTGGAATAGATCTAGGTCGGTACGCGGTCGCTCCAACGACACAGAACGTGGCCGGGCGAGGACGCCCGGCACTCCATCCCCAACTTCCTTACTCGCCAGCCGGCTTCCCGGGTACCCAATACACTTCTTCTTTTAAGTTCTCTTTCTTGAAGCCGATTCGCTTCAGGATGCCCTTCCCGTGCTCGACCATCTCCGGATGCCCGCACAGATACGCGATGCTATTCGCCGCGGTGCATCCCCAGTGGTCGGCGTATTTGCGAATCAGTTCGTCCACGCGGCCGAGCTCGCCTTGCCAACTCTCGTCTTCCCACGGACGGCTCACCGTGAAAACACAGCGAAACCATGGCGCTGCTTTGGAGAAGTTTTCCAGCTCCTCGCGATAACCGAACTCCCACGACCGGCTCGCGCCGCTCAGCAGAAATAATTTGTGGTCGCCCGCAAACCTGCCTTCTTCCCAGTCCTTGAACAGGGTTCGCACATAGCTGATAAAAGGCGCGACTCCGGTCACGGTGCTCAACATCAAGTGGTTCGTGCGTTCCGGTTGTGCGGGGTCGAAGGTGAAGCGCCCCTTGGCAACTTTGCGCACCAGAACTTCATCGCCCAGCTGAAGGTCATACAGCGGCGGCGTGGTCTCGCCGTGCGGGATCAGCTCAAAAAAGAATTCCAATTCCTTTTCGTAGGGAGAAGAAGCAATCGAGTAGGGACGCTCCAGTCGTCGCGCGTCTCGTTCAACCCCGAGTGTCGCGTATTGGCCCGGAGCAAAGGTGAAGTCCGCCCCTGGGTCAATGCGGATCATCCACAGATCCGGCGCAAAATCCGCGCGCTTGGTAATACGGGCCCGGTAGTGCTTGTCATCCATAGGTCAGTTCTCAGTTCTCAGAGTTGGACGGCAAAAGGTGCACACAAAGATACAGCATTCCTCGAATTCAGGCTTGAACAGCCAACCCGGCGTCCGCCTTTACTGAGAACCGGGAACTGAGAACTCCAAAAAAAGAACAGCCCGCAAGCTTGTCAGCCTGCGGGCTGCGCGGTGGACTGTTTGGGATTGACTGAGGTTCACTCTCGTGGCCCCTCGCTCACTCCGGTGCCTGGCACAGCCTGTGCCCGGCGGATCAGCCCATATTCACGGATTGTTTGCGAGAGATTGTTCCCGATTCCCCCGACCAAAGGTTCCTCGAGAACTCCGCTTAGAGCAACCGCCCTAAGACTCAGCCACCTCACCTGGTCTGGTACTACTGTGACTTTCAGAACTTGTCATCCGACCACCTCCTCTCCGGTGTAACCGCAGAGTACAAAAAAGAAGGGTCGGCGTCAACGGTTCGGACGGGGCGTGCCGGAAGAATTAATAGTTCCCGGTTCTCAGTTCTTAGTTCTCAGTCATACACCGGAAACCACGCGCCTCGACTACTAAACGCAAAACCTGAGCACACCTACGGATTGCATGCGGCAACCCCCTCCAGTACATGCCCGCCAGATACCTACCTTCGTCATTTCCCCTTCCCTAGACTGAAAACACCCCTGCAAATGCGGGGAAGGCTTTCCCCCGAGTCATCGATCTTTGAGGAAGTTCTCGGTTCTCAGTTCCCGGTTTCAGCCCTTCCAGCGGTATGCATCTTGTTGGGCCAGTCCTATATGCGCCAGCACCCGGTTCGCGAATTCGTGGGCCATGGCATCGGCACTCGACGGATGGTTGTAAAACGTTGGGATGAGCGGGAAGATAGTCGCCCCCGCGTCCGCCGCCAGCGACATATTGCGGATGTGGATTTTGTTCAGCGGAGTCTCGCGTACGCAGAGCACGAGCGGCCGACGCTCCTTGAGAGAAACATCGGCGGCGCGCTCGATCAGGTGCGAGGCCGTGCCGTTGGCAATGCGGCCCAGGGTGCCGACGCTGCACGGGATCACGACCATCGCGTCCGAAGGATACGACCCGCTGGCCACGTTCGCCCCGATATCGCTGTTTGACTGCTGCTGAATCTTTGCCGAAGGCGCGCCGATGATTTGACGTAGGAGTTCAGAACGGCCTTCGACACCGAGTTCCTCGGCCATGACGCGCAGGCCGCTGTCAGAAGCGATGAAGTTTACTGTCTTCACCCGCGGATCGCGTTCCACGGTGAGTAGAAAGTGCTTCAGAAATAACGACCCACTGGCGCCGGTAGTGGCAACAGTCAGGTTTTCTGGCGCAACAAGGGGCAAAGTTGGCGCTCCACGAGGCCCAAGCCAGTTCACGGCCTCAAAAAACTGAGGATAGGGACGCGGGGAAAGCAAGTCAAGGCGGGTAATTTGCGATTTGTAATTTCTAATTTGTAATTTCGGCTTTCATCGAAGCGACGGCGAATAGCGAACGACCAACGACCGACGACGAATTTATGGCAACCACCGGCATCTTACGATCGCGGCGCAGTGCGGCTCAACTGCACGCCATCGCCAGCGTCGAGCGTGAGATTCGCGCCATCGATCCCGCCGGCGGACGCAAATATCTTCGCGACTTTCGCGAGGCCTACCGCTCCTACCAGAAAGTTCTTGCCCCGGGCGATGTCCGCGACGAAATCGCCAAAGCCGGAATCGTTTTGGTCGGTGACTACCACGCCCTGCCTAACTCGCAGCGCTATCTGGCCTCACTCCTCCGCGATCCCGAACTCCGCCACCGCCCCGTGGTGCTGGGAGTCGAAACCATTTTTTCCCGCGACCAGCACATTCTCGACGAATGGTTCCGCGGCGAGATTGACGAAGACGAACTGCGCCAGCGCATCCGTTTCGAACTCGACTGGGGATACGACTGGGCCCCATTTTTCGAACTGCTCTCCGCCGCCCGCGACCAGGGCGCTTCCATTTACGGGCTTGATTGCATGCCTCGCGAAGATCTGCGCAAAATCGGAGCCCGTGACCGCCACGCCGCCGAAAAGATTGCCGAACTCCGCCGCCGCCATTCCGACGCGCTCATTCTGGTCCTTTTCGGCGAGTCGCACCTGGCGCCCCAGCATCTGCCAGCCCTGCTCCAGCAGCGGCTTCCCGCGGAACGTGTGCTCACCGTTCTGCAAAACGTCGACGCCCTCTACTGGCGCGCGGCTGGAGAAGCCAGCGACCACGTCGAGGCCGTCCAAGTCCGCAAAGACGTCAGTGAAAATGTTCTTTGCGTTTTCAACGCCACACCGCTGGAGAAATACGAGAACTACCGCCTCTGCCTCGACCGTTGGGGACGCAGTGACAATGGCCACAGCGCGCCCGACCTCGGTCCCACCCTCTACAACCTGATCGACGGCATGGTGCGTTTTCTCGGCATCAACCAGTACTCCTCGCACAACACTACGCAGCCGAGGCTGCTGGTTGACCTCATGCCCGAAGTCTATTCGCGCAGCTCCGACGCGCTCCTGCGCCGCCTGCTATCGCGCAAAGGATTCACTGCCGAACACCGCCAATCCCTGCTCCGCCAGGTCCGCGAGCGCGGCAGCGTCTACCTCACGCCCATCAACGCGTTGTACGTACGCCAGTTCAACATGAGTTCCTCCGCCGAGGACGCCACTCGCTTCCTTCATCAAGCCTGTCGCGGCTTACCAAATCTCTGTAACGGCAAGGCTTTGGCACAGCATACCGCACCGCACGCCGCGCCAGTCGCCCAGTCGTTGGCCAAGGACGACGCGTTTTACATGGCAGTCTTTGAACACGCGCTCGCCTTCTTCGGATCGCGCATCTTATACCCCGCGCGTCCCGCTTTCCGCGATGCCGATCTGGCGGATTTGTTCGACGTGACTCGTGAAGACCTCGAACAGCAGACTTCGCTTCCCTTCGCCGACGCCGTCGACGCCCTCGACTTCCTGACCCAACACCGCGAACGCGACTTTCGTGTGGCGCAAGCTCCCGCCTTTACCGGCCGCAAATACGAATACGTCGCCGGGCAACTCGGATATCTCACCGGCAACGATCTCTACGACGCCTACCTCGAAGGCCGCCTGACCACCGCGGCCCTGCGAAAACTATTCCTAATCCACATAGAACAGCGCGGCGTGGCCCGCGAAGCGTACATCCAGTTAAGAACGCGCCTGCGCTCCGGACAGCGCGCATAAGTTTCCTACGGTTCAAGGTTTTTGATTTTGCCGCCGCTGGAGTATCCTCACCTGTCCGATGGCTGATGACTTTCCACTCCAGTCCCAGACGCCCGATGCGCTCATGCTTTTCGGCTTCTGGTACCGCGCGCTGCCGGCCAGCCACCTCCGCTGTGGCCAGTTCGCCAAGACGATGCTGCTCGAACAGCCGCTCGTCGTCGGACGTGATCACGAAGGCCGCGCCTTTGCTCTGCGCGACGCCTGCCCTCATCGCGGCATGCCGCTTTCCTGCGGACAATTCGACGGCCAACAAATCGAATGCTCCTACCACGGCTGGAGATTCGACGCCCACTCCGGCCAGTGCAAGGCGATCCCGTCGCTGGCGCCCGATCAAAATCTGAAAATCGACCGCATCTACGCCGGCAGCTACCCCTGCGAGGAGCGCGACGACTTCCTCTGGGTCTTCATGCCCGATCCCGGCCCCGCCGGCGCCGGATTCTCGAAGCCCGCGCCCGCTCCGGTTCCTGCACCCGAGATTCCGAAATTCAGCGAGCATTACAAACTTGCCTACCTCACCGCCGACCTGCCTTGCTCCGTCGACCACGGCATCATCGGCCTGATGGATCCCGCGCACGGCCCCTTCGTCCACCAGGCGTGGTGGTGGCGCACGCAAAAATCGATTCACGAGAAGCACAAGAACTTCGAACCCATCCCCTACGGGTTTCGCATGAGCGCGCACACGCCCAGCTCCAACAGCGCTCCCTACAAACTTCTGCGCCTTTACGCGGACGCCGATTCGATTTCGACAACTATCGATTTCGTCCTGCCCAACCTGCGCTCGGAAGTCATTCGCGCCGGCAAATACTGGTTCTCCAGCCTGACTACAGTTACTCCCATCACACGCCACCAGTGCCGCATCGACGTAGTGGCCGCCTGGAACCTGTTCCGCTGTATTCCCTTTGGCCCGCAGTTGCTGAAATTTGTTTTCGCAAAATTCGTGGAGCAGGATCGCCGCACCATGGAACTCCAGTCCGAGGGCCTGAAACACAACCCGCACCTCATGCTGATCGACGACGCCGACCGCCCCGCAAAGTGGTATTTCGGTTTGAAGGAAGCAATGCTGGAAATGAAGAGGACCGGCGGCGAGTTCCGGCATCCGATGAATGGGCCCGTGACGTTGAGGTGGAGGAGCTGAGAGGCAGTTCTCAGTGCAGTTCCTTCACCAGCCAGTCCATCGCTTCTTCCCGCGTCTTGAACGTTACAATTTCGCGCTGGGAAAAACTCTGGAAGTTTTCCATGAAGGCGTGCGGGATACTCTCCGCGCCGACCCATGCCGTCTTCTTCACAAACGGCCGGTCGAGCGTCAGCACTTCTTTGATCCTGGTAGCAACCGCGTGATCCAGTGTGGCGCCGGTGAAATCGGCGAGCGTGACAAGCGCCTCGTGCGCGTGCTGCGCCACGGTCATCCGCACATACTCAAGCAGAAGCTGCATCTCGTGCGCGTTGGCGTGCGAAAAATCCAGGAGCAGAATCTGCTTGCCCTGATGCTCGATGAATCGTATGTGATCATCCATTGTGGGCCCCGAGTGGTTTTCCTTGTGGTCCTCGTGCCTCCGTAGTGGACAGGACCTCAACCCCGGAGGCCCCCATGGGCACAGAGGAAATCTACCCCAACAGCGACTCCACGATGTTGTACACCGCGGCCAGCGCCGAGTCCAGCGCCGCCACATCCTTTCCGCCCGCTTCGGCCAGGTCGGGACGCCCGCCGCCTTTGCCGCCAACTTTCGCGGCCACCGCGCCCACCACTTTGCCCGCCTGAATAAGGCTGGTCAAGTCTTTGGTGACGCCCGCTATCAGCGAAACGGTTCCGTCCGCAGCCGAACCGACCACCACCACGCCCGAGCCAAGTTTGTCGCGCAGTTGATCGACCAACGTCCGGAGCTGTGCGCGCTCAAGATTGTCCACGCGATGGGCAAGCACTTTGACGCCGCGTATTTCCTTAACTTTTTCGCTGATGTTGGCTGTGCTCGATGATGCCGACTTCATCCGCGCCTGATCGAGTTCGCGCGACAGGCGCTTGATTTCCGAATCGCGCTTTTCGATCTCCGCCCGCAGCGCTTCGGCGGGAGACTCGGCTTCTTTGCTGCTCAGCGCGGCGACCACGCCTTCCAGTTCGTGATCTTTGCGGAAGTGGCGCAGCGAGTCTTCGCCGGTTACGGCCTCGATGCGCCGCACGCCGGAGGACACACTTCCCTCTTTCAAAATCTTGATCAGGCCGATCTCGCCCGTCGCGCCGGTGTGCGTGCCGCCGCAGAGTTCCGTCGAAAAATCTCCGATCCTGATCACACGCACCTTGTCGCCGTATTTTTCGCCGAACAACGCCATGGCGTGATACTCGTTGACAGCCATGTCAATCGGGACATTTTCGACAATCTCTACTTTTTCGTTGCGCAGAACTTCTTTGTTGATGATGTCTTCGATGTCCTGCAGTTCTTCCTCTTCGACGCCGGTGAAGTGCGAGAAATCGAAGCGCAGATGATTGGGAGCCACCAACGATCCCGCTTGCTTCACATGCTTGCCCAGCACTTCGCGCAGGCCCGCGTGGAGCAGATGCGTGGCCGTGTGATTGCGCATGGTGGCCTCGCGAATCGCGATGTCGACAACGGCATCCACTTTCTGCCCAACGCGAATTGCCTGCCTGGCAACAACCTGATGCGCTCGCACTCCCTGAACCGGGTAATAGCATCCCGTTACTTCGGCGACTACGGTGTTGTGATCGTCGGAGTAAAGCCATCCGCGATCCCCAACCTGTCCTCCGGATTCAGCGTAGAAGGGAGTGTGATCGAGAATGATCTCACCGGAGTCGCCGGGTTTGAGTTCCTGCGCGCCCTGATTTCCTTTGATGATCGCGAGAACCTCGCAATTATCCGAGCGAGTCTGGCGATAGCCTTCGAATTCAGATTTCGGGAGTTGCTGGTAGGCGGGATTGGCCGTATGCTTAGCTGCGCCTTTCCAGGAGGCGCGAGCACGCTCGCGCTGCTCGGCCATTGCGCGATCGAATCCCTGCTGATCGAACTCGATGCCCTGATCTCGACAGGCATCAACAATGAAGTCCAGCGGAAGCCCGAAGGTGTCATATAGCCTGAAGGCATGCCACCCACTGTAGACGAGCCCTTCAGCCGCCCACTCCTTGTGAGTTTCCACGTCTTCAGCACTGATCTGAAACTCTTCAGTTGGATTACCTGCTACCGCAATCTTCTTAGCGATTTCGTATCGATGAGTAAGCTCTCGGAGGTCTTGCTCAAGCTTTTGAAGACCCAGCACCATCGTGTGCGCAAATCTCGTTTCTTCAGCAAGCACAGCTTTCGATACACGATCTACGGTTTCATTCAGTTCGGGATACGCATCGCGCATCAGATCGCGCACAGCAAACACCATCTCGTGCAGAAACGGCTTCGTTTGGCCGAGCAAGCGTCCGTGGGTGATCGCGCGACGGATGATTTTTCGCAGCACATAGCCGCGGCCTTCGTTTGAAGGGATCACGCCATCGGAAATCAGAAACGTCGCGGCGCGCGAGTGGTCGGCAATCACGCGCAGAGAAGCTGCCGACTTAGAACCTGCCGAGCTTCGCTCGGCATGGACGGGCGAGGCGCCCGTCCCCACACGGGCAGCGGCGCTCCCTGTCAGTTCGGCTGCGCGTTTGATCAGCGGCGTGAACAAATCCGTCTCGTAATTCGAAATCACGCCTTGCAGCACGGCCGCCATCCGTTCAAGTCCCGCACCGGTGTCAATCGACGGCTTGGGTAATGGATTCAGCTTGCCGCTCGAATCGCGGTCGAACTGCATGAATACCAAATTCCAGAGTTCGACATACCGTCCGCAATCGCAGCCAAATTTGCAGTCTGTATGGCCCTCATCGCTAGCCGCCACACCCATGTCGTAATGAATCTCGCTGCACGGGCCGCAGGGGCCGGTATCTCCCATCTGCCAGAAATTATCTTTCGTGCCAAATTCATAAATGCGATCTTTTGGCACACCCTGCCCGAGCCACAGGTCGTAAGCTTCGGCGTCGCGCGGGACTCCGTTTTCGCCTTTAAAGATCGTGACGTAGAGCTTCTCTTTATCAATTCCAAACCACTCTGGCGAAGTAATCAGCTCCCACGCGTAGGCGATGGCGTCTTTCTTGAAGTAGTCGCCAAAGGAGAAATTTCCCAGCATCTCGAAAAACGTGTGATGACGATTGGTGAAGCCGACGTTTTCGAGGTCGTTGTGCTTGCCGCCCGCGCGCACGCACTTCTGCGAGGTCGTCGCCCGCGCGTAGTCGCGCTTTTCGAGGCCGAGGAAAACGTCCTTGAACTGGTTCATGCCGGCGTTGGTGAAGAGCAGCGTCGGATCGTTCGACGGGACGAGGGACGAGGAGTGCACCTCGCGGTGTCCCTTCTGAATGAAGAAGTCCAGGAACTGGCGGCGAATTTCGGAGCCTGTGAGCATGGAAATTTAATTCTAAATGAAAGGCAAACCTTCACCACAGGGGGCACAGGGGAACGCAGGGGCGAGACTGCGAAGTGGAGGGACGGGCGGGGGCGCCCGGCTCTCTCCACCAGCAAACCTTTTGGATCGGCGAGGTCGAAGCCCTGCTGCGCAAACAGTTCGCAGCCGGCACTTCGCCGCCGTCCGGAGAAAGCAGATTTACTTCACTACGTCTTCCGTTTTGTCGCCAACCTTCTTCACTTCATGGCCGGTCGCCGTGGTGCCTTTTTTTACGCCCTTCCCGGTGTCCTTAGCGGCGGTCTTAGTGGCATCGCCGGTCTTGTCGGCGGCCTTTTCCGTGGCTTTGCCGGTCTTCTTGGCGGCGGTGTCAGTGGCCTCGCCGGTCTTCACGGCCGCTTTCTTGGTGGCATGCCCCGTCGTCACTGCGGCTTTCTTAGTTGCCTTGCCGGTATCGTCGGCCGCGGCCTTCACGTCGGTTCCGGCCTGGCCATACGAGAACGCAGTCAGCGCCAGTAGCGCGGCTGCGATCATTAAAGAGAACTTCAAAGAGAACTCCGTATTCATAGTTCCTCCAAAGAAATTGCAGAGAGTGTTGGCTGCAAATTTCTATCAGAAAGTGAGGGATGGGCGCAACCAGGGCAAGAACTAATGGTGTCCTAATTTCCCGATTTCATCGAGAACTGGTTTCGGTTTACACTCTGCGCCGTAGAGACGCGCGGCAAGCCTCGTCTCTACAAACGAGTGCCCTGGCTCAATGGGACGCCTCGGAAGTCTCATTCTCGAGTTCGGTGAGAGTTTCTTCGTCCACGTCCCATTTCTTCAGGATCGTGAAGATGGTTTTTGATCCGAATCCGGCGCGCATCAACTGGCGGAAGATGCGGGCGGCCTGTTTCTGATCTTTGTCCTTGGGCTTCTGCAGGCGTTTGCGGCGGAGGTAGTCGCGAGCGAGATTTTCTTCTTTCACGTCGTCATAGACGGAAGCGACTGCTTTCTCGATGACGTCGCCGTGCACTCCCTTCGCCTTCAGGTCATTGACGACGCGCATGCGGCCGAACTTCTCGTTGTCGCGGCGATAGGATGAAAAGGCGGTCGCGTACTTGGCGTCATTCAGATAGCCCTGGTCTTTCAGGCGCACGACAATCAGTTCCACCAGCGTCTTGCCGATTTCTGTGTCGGCTTCCACCCGGTTCCGCAGCAGGCGTTTCAGTTCCGCGACCGAGCGCATGCGGCGCGCCAAGGCGCCTATAGCGTAGTCGTAAAGCTCGGCTTCGGTGAAGAGTTTTCTGGGACGGCCAAACGCCATGCCTAACACGATAGCGCGAGACGGGGCTTGGGGGTAGCGCTCGCGTCCGTTTTCGCGGATGGCGAATTCCTGATTTTAAATCGAGCGGCTTATTTTGGCGGGGGCATGGCACTCGGCGAGACCGGCGGAGCCATCGAAGGCGGTCTGGTTGCAGTCGGCGGCATGCTCGGAGGTGGCGGGACCAGCGCCGCTTTTGCTGAGGCTGACAGCTTGTCGGCATTGGCTAACAGAATCGCCACTTGCCACATCTGAGTTTCAGAAAGCGACTTGCTGAAGCCGGGCATGCCGGTCAGGCGAATGCCGTTGAAGATCTTCCAGTAGGTTTCGCCCGGCTCATCGTCAGTCACGCCTTTTCCCTGGAACAGCTGCGGCGGCCGTGGATACATTCCCGTCGCAATCGCCGTCTTCGGCGCCAGCGGCAAGCCGTGGCAAACGGCGCAATGCTGATTGTAAAGCTCGGCGCCAGCCAGTTCGTTGGCTTCGTTCGCCTGGATCGGGACATTCTTCGGCATATCTTTCTTGATGCGCGCATTCAAAGCCTTGTGCGCGAAGAAATTTTCGAAGGGCACGTCGGAGTCGGTGGTGGCAACGGGAGCACTGCCCCCGGTGAAATACAGATAAACCGCGAAGGGCACGAGGATGAGGCCGAGCAGCAATCCGCCGATGAATTTCACTGGTTGAACCTGCCATGACTAAGATTTTGCAAATTTAACTGTATCATCCGCGTCTAAATCCCTTTACCGAGCATCCAAACGCTCGGATAGCCCCAAGGGGAGATTTGCCAGGTCGTCCGAGACAGGAACAACCATGCGAATTGTCAGCGCGGCGAGCGCGTTTCCCAAGCATTATTACTCCCAGGAGATGTTGCTGGCGGCGCTGCAGGAATACTGGGGCGATCAGATCGAAAACCCGCACGTGCTGCGGCGTTTGCATCGTCACGTACGCGTCGACGGACGATTCCTGTCTCTTCCCAAGGAGGAGTATCTGAAGATGAAAACCTGGGGCGAGGCCAACCATCACTGGATTGGCACGGCCAAGGAGTTGGGCGAGAAAGCGGTTACCGGCGCGCTGGCGGACGCAGGTTTGCATGGCCGGAATCTGGGCGCGTTCTTTTTTGTTTCGGTGACGGGCATTAGCAGTCCATCGATTGACGCGCTGCTGATCAACCGGCTGGGATTGTGCAGAAACATTCGCCGCGTTCCGATTTTCGGGCTGGGCTGTGTGGCGGGCGCGGCGGCCATTTCGCGCGCGGCCGATTATGTGCGCGCTTATCCAAATCAGGCCGCGGTGGTGCTATCGGTTGAACTCTGCTCACTCACGCTGCAGCGCCAGGATCTCTCGATGGCCAACCTGATTTCGTCCGGGTTGTTCGGCGACGGCGCGGCCGCGGTGATCGTGGCCGGCACTGACGCTGAGTGCGAACTTTCCGGCCCGCGCATCCTCGCGACCCGTTCTGTGTTCTATCCCGACACCGAAGAGATGATGGGCTGGGACGTATCGGAAAAAGGCTTTCGCATTGTTCTCTCTCGCGAAATTCCGAACCTGGTCCGAAAAAACCTGGCGCACGATCTCGACGAATTTCTTGCCGAGCGCGGATTGACTCGCGCCGATATCGGCAACTGGGTGCTGCATACCGGCGGGCCGAAGATTCTGGAAGCAACCGCCGAGGCGCTCGGCTTGAAGAATGGTGAACTCGACGTCTCCTGGCAATGCTTGCGCAGGACGGGCAATTTGTCGTCGGCTTCAGTGCTAGTGGTACTCGAAGAAGTCATAAAGAATCGCCGTCCCGAACCCGGCACGCTCGGCTTGCTGGCTGCGATGGGTCCGGGGTTCTGCTCGGAATTCGTTTTGTTGGAATGGTAGGCGGCACTGGTAAGAAGCGCATCACACCCTCATCGCTAAGAAATTTATGGAGACCCGTTTCCCCAAGCCGTGGGACGTATTCGTAGTCGGCGGCGGACCGGCCGGTCTGGCGACAGCGATTGCGGCGCGCCGTCACGGTTTGAGCGTGGTGGTGGCGGATGGCGCGGTTCCGCCGATCGACAAGCCCTGCGGCGAGGGACTGATGCCGGACGGAGTGGATGCCCTGCACCAACTTGGCATCACGATTCCCGAGGGCGAAGCGTATCCATTCCGCGGCATTCGTTTAGTGAGCGACGGCACGAGAGCCGAGGCTGCGTTTCCTCGCGGAACCGCGTATGGAATCCGGCGCACGAATCTGCATCGCGTCCTGTTGGATCATGCGGCGGCGGGCGGCGTGCGCATGCGGTGGCAGGCGGCGGTCACCGGGCTTCATCTGGAAGGCGCGCTGGTTGCTGGAGAATTGGTGCGCGCGCGCTGGGTAGTCGGCGCCGACGGAACCAGTTCCCTCGTCCGCGGCTGGGCAAAGCTGGATCAACACGAGCTGGATGAACCCCAGAACAAAAATCTGCGCTTCGCGTTCCGGCGCCACTACCGCGTCACGCCCTGGACCGACTTCATGGAACTGCACTGGGGGCGTCACTGCCAGGTTTATGCCACGCCCGTCAGCCGCGAAGAAGTTTGTGTGGCGATGATTTCTTCCAGCCCGAAGTTGCGGCTGGAAGACGCGCTCGGGGAATTTCCGGAACTTTGCGCACGGCTCGAAGATGCGGAATACGCTTCCAACGAACGGGGCGCGATCACCGTCACCCGAAAATTGCGGCACGTGTATCGTGGCTCCTCGGTGTTGGTAGGCGACGCCTCGGGCGGGGTGGACGCCATCACCGGCGAAGGTCTTTGCCTCGCCTTCCGGGAAGCCGTGCTGCTGGGCGATTGCCTGGCGACCGGAGACCTCGCCCGCTATCAAAAGGGTCATCGCACGTTGCTCCGCCGTCCCGCCCTGATGGCTCGCATGATGCTGTTCATGGCCAAACACAGCCATCTGCGGCAGCGCACCATGCGGGTATTCCAGTCGAGCCCCCGCTCTTTTGCTGGAATGTTGGCGATGCACGTGGGCGAAGGCTCCACGCGGGATCATGTCTCGAACGGAATTGCCTTGGGGTGGGAACTGCTGAAGGCCTGACGCATTGCGGACCCATCAGAATCCATTCTGGTATCCACATCGTGCAGGTGCAATTTTATACCGCAGGAAGCACAACCCCGTAGACCCGGGCTGTAACTTCCTTCCGCTCGCCCTGGAAATTTCCGTCGCACACATTCGGCATTCACGTAAACCACGTGTCACCAAGGACACGTCTGCGTTTCCGCGGACACGCGATGTACCCTGCGCGCAACATTAACTTCATTCTTTTCAATCGCCTAGCTCTGGCTCCTCGCTTGCTTTTTCTTCCGGCGAAGGCATGGAGCTAATCATGGAAACGATCCTGCAAGGTCTGGTAATTATCGGCGGTCTGACCTTCTCGCTGGCTGCGTCTCTGCTGATCGAGGAACTCATCTTCGGACAAATCGTGCGCGTGGCGTTTGCCCGCCGCCCGGAAATTTCTAAACACACTTCTGAACACGCACCAAAGAATTGAAAGGAGTACTACCATGCTGTTGCTAAAGTATTTGCTGTTGAGCACGGGAATCGCGATGTTCGCGATCGCCGCCGGAATTCTCACCTATGACGCTTATTTGTTCATTGCCTACCAGCGCAGACGTCTGAATTTAGATCCCGAGGCAGGCGCGCCCGGCCCCGCGCCCGGATTGGCACCCAAAGTGCGCTGGCGCACTTCGGTTGCGCTAGTGATGCTGGCCTGGGCTCCGCTGCTGATCTCGGCTGGCATCGTGATCGTCCCCAGCGGAATGGCCGGCGTACGCGTGAGCCAGACCAAGGGCACGCTTGCCGGAACTCTGTATCCGGGCGTGCACTTCGTTGTGCCGCTGGTCGAGCGGGTCGAACTGTTCAACACGCGCGACCAGTTGTTCACCACCGGCATCAGCGAAGATTCCCTCGCCAAAGGCGTGACGAAAGGCGAAGCGCTGCACGTGCAAGCCAAAGAAGGGCTCACCCTGGGCCTCGCCATCACCGTGCGTTACCAAATTGATCCAAAGCGCCTCGATTACATTGAGGCCAATCTGCCGCAGCCTCTGGAAAAAGAGATTGTGCCGCCCGTGGTGGCCACGGCGTGGCGCGAACTGGTGCCGGGCTACACGGTTCGCGAAGTTTTCTCAGCCAAGCGCGAAGAAGTTCGTCAGCGCTCCGCCGAAATCATTCGCAAACGGCTGGCTGCCAACGGCATTGTGGTGAAAGAAGTCATGCTGCGTGACATCGAACTTCCGCAGGAGTATGCGAAGGGCCTCGAGTCGCTGCTGTTGAAGGAGCAAGAGAACGACCGCATGGGCGTCGAGACCGAGATCCACCAGAAGCAAGTGAAAGTCGCAGAAGCCGACGCCGAAGCAACCAAGGTTCAACAAGTAAAAGGAGCCGAAGGACAAGCCGCCGTCCGCGTGCTGCAAGCCAAGGGCGAGTCTGATGCCATGCAGTATTTGCTCCCGCTGAAAGAGAAGCAGATTCAGCAATCGAAGCTCGAAGCCGAAGCGCGCAAGGAAGCCACGGTCAAGAATGCGGAGGCTGCCGGCGAGGCCAAGCTCATCGACAGCAAAGCGGAGATGGAACGCCGCAAACTGCTGGCGCAAGCCGAGGCCGAACGCATCCGCTTGACCGCCTCCGCCGACGCCGAGCGCATGACGAGCGAGAGCGCGATCCTGAAACAGAATCCGCTGCTGATCAATAAAATCGTCGCCGAGCGCCTCTCGGACAAATTGCAGATCATGATGGTCCCAGCAGATGGCAAATTTTTCTTCACCAATGACGTGCTGCGCGGCATGGGCGCTCCGAATCACGTCAGCCAGGCGGAGGATGTGGAAACGTCCGAGCGAAAACCTCAACAATAGTCGCGACGCAGTTCCCAGTTCTCAGAAAAATCTCTGAGGGCGCGGTTCACTGAGAACTGAGAACTTTCTTATGAACAAGCCCCGATCGATCCCGCGCTATAATCAGCGCATTCCACACATGCGAGCGCGAACCTCCAGCGGTCTGCGGCTTGGTTGGCTGACATCGTTCTTGCTCGCGACGGTTTTTCTGCCATCTTCGTTATGCGCTTCTGGCCTCGGAGACACCGCCCGTCAACTGGCGCACAAGATCGCTGCGGCCTCCGGGCCTGGCGCCTTCGCACTCGAAGTCAGCAACCATTCATCGCTCGACGACAAATCCGTGCGCGAAGTGCACAGCGCGCTTGAAGCCGAGTTGCACGTCGAAGGCGTGCATACCGCCAAAGCTGAGCAAGCGATGGGAACAATCGAGGTCGTTCTCTCCGAGAGCTTGCGCGAATACGTTTGGACGGCCGAGATTGTGATCGGGTCCGACGAGAAGAAGGTCGCTCTGGTCTCGATGCCCCGACCTTCAACGGGAACGCTATTTGCCGGCGCGCTACCGATCGTTCTGAAGACCACGCTTTTGTTCGAGCAAGAACAGCCGATGCTCGACGCCGCCCTCGTCGAAATGCCCGGAGGATCTCGCCTGATCGTGCTTGATGACGGCATGGTCGCGATCTATCATCATCAGGGAGTGAATCCGGGCGGACGCTGGGAAATCGAAGCTTCGCTGCCCATCGCGCACTCGCGCACATTTCCTCGTGATTTGCGCGGACGCTTCCTGCTGCGCCGCGATCACCTGTTCGACGTTTACCTGCCGGGAACATTCTGCCGAACGAATTCGATCGCAGTCGCGCCGCTTACGGTCACCTGCAACGACAGCGACGATCCGTGGCCCCTGACGCCGGAAGACGGCGGCGTGCGCGCCTTCTTTGCGTCCGCGCGCAATTTCTTCACCGGAGCACTGTCTCCTGCAATTGGAAAAGTCTCCAACGTTCCTTCATTCTATTCGGCGGCCGCGCTTCCGCGATCGAGTTACACGCTATGGGCGTTCGCTGCGGTTGATGGAACGCTGCATCTTGTGGATGGGATGACGGACCAGGCAATCCGCGGCGTGAAGTGGGGAAGCGACCTGGCTGCGGTTCACTCCAGTTGCGGCACCGGCACACAGATGCTTGCCTCAGAGAGCGGAGATACGGAGCGCGACGGGTTGCGCGCGTTCGAGATTCCCGATCGCGATCCGGTGGCTGCAAGTTCGGCAGTAGAGTTCGACGGGCGAGGCGCTATCGTTGCGCTGTGGCCGGAAAGCAGCGGCAATAGCGCAACGGCAATCGTAAGACGAAAAGACACAGGATGGTATGAGGCGTATCGCGTATCTGTTTCTTGCGGCAATTAGTCTGCTGGGTTCGGCTACCAGCCCGGCTAACGGAGCAACCCGCCCGCACTACGGCGGAACCTTGCGCGTCATGCTGCAATCGGCGCCGGACGCGCTCGACATTACCGCGAACGCCACGCCCGCCGACTACTGGGACACTGCGCGCGTGCTCTCGCTGATTGGCGACACTCTTGTAAGACTCGATGCGCAAGGCCGCCCGCAGCCCGCGCTGGCTGTGGTGTGGCGGAGTGATGCGACCGCCCGGCATTGGCAATTCACGCTGCGCCGTGGAGTGAAGTTCCATGACGGTAGTGCGGCGTCGCCCGCAGCCATCGCGCAGATTCTGGCCGCACTCCATTCCGGATGGAATGTGCGTGCATCGGCAGATTCCGTGTCGATCGATGGCGAGACCGCCATACCTTCGCTGCCCGCCGAACTCGCGCTGCCGCGTAATCTCTTGCTCAAGCGCAATAACAATGACAATCGCGTTCCCATCGGTACCGGCCCGTTCCTCGTCGCCGAATGGCAGCCGGGAAAACTGCTCAAGCTCGCCGCGAATGAAGAGAGTTGGGCCGGGCGTCCTTTTGTGGACGCGGTCGAGATCGAATTCGGCAAATCGCTGCGTGACCAGGCCATCGCGCTCGAACTGGACAAGACCGACGTGATCGAAGCAGCGCCGCAGCCAGCAAGCGGATCGCAGCGGCACAGCGCGTCGTCGTCATCGTTGTCGTTGCCCGTGGAGTTGCTGGCGCTGGTTTTCTCCGCGAACTCAAAGGCGCGGGGCCCTCGCCTTCGCGAAGCGCTGGCGCTCGCCATTGATCGCAAGCCCATCCAGTCCGTGCTGTTGAAAGGCGCGGGAGAACCCGCCGCCAGCATTCTTCCCAACTGGATGACTGGCTACAGCGCAGTCTTTTCCGCACAGGCGAATCCGCAACGCGCCCGGTCTATGCTCGCCGACTCGCGGCAACCCGCGCTCAATATGAGGTACGGTCTAAGCGTCGCTCTTAGCTATGACCCGCGAGACCCGCAAGCCCAACTGATCGCCGAGCGTATTGCGCTCAACGCGCGGGACGTTGGCATCACGGTGCAAGTATCGTTGTCGGGAGCAGAGGACATCCGCCTGATGCGCGTAGTGCTGCCGAGTCCCGATCCAGCCACATCGCTCGATGAAGCCGCGCGGCAACTGGGATTGCCGCAGCCGGTATTCTCAGCGCCTCGCGGCAAGTCTTTGGATTTGGACTTGGACTTGGACGATCTGTATCAAGCCGAGCGCAGTTTGCTCGATGGATACGCGGTTATCCCGCTTTTCCATTTGCCGGTGGCGAGTGCCGCGAGTACACGAGTGCGCAACTGGGCAGCGGATCGACTAGGGGAGTGGAGCGAGGCGGGATCTTCGCTAGCTGATGTTTGGCTGACTGATGCGCGGCCCGAGGCGGGCTCGCGATGAGCTTCCGCAAGAAACTTCTTCTGTTGTTTGCGGCGACCGTGTTGCTCTGCGTCGCGGTCATTTCGGCGTCGGTGTACAGCACCATCCGGCGCTCGTTCGAGCAAGCGAATCAGGACCGCGCGAATGCAGTCGCCGCTCAGTTTCGATCCGAGTTCCAGCGGCGAGGACTTGAAGTTGCGCGCAAGGTGGAGTCGGTTGCCGCCAGCGAAACGGTGCAGCACATCGCTCTTGATATGAACCGCGGCGTCACCGACTCCGGCGAGTACGTAAGCGAAGCGCGCACACTGGCGGGTCAGCAGCAACTCGACTTTCTGGAACTCGTCGACAATCGTGGCACCATCCTCTCCTCCGCGCAGTGGCAGGCGAAGTTTGGATATCCAGAAGCGGCGATTCCCCAAGCAACGACTCCCGCGGACGCGGTGCCGGCCGGAGCGTTCTTGAAACGCGAAGAGTTCCCGGATGGAGCCACCCTCGGCCTGTTTGCCGTGCGGGTGGCCCGCGTCGGAGAACAGCCTTTATACGTGATTGGCGGCGAACGGCTCGACCAGGGCTTCCTCTCGACGCTTGACATCCCCGCCGGGACGCGCGTGCTGCTGTATCAAAACCTGGACACAAAATGGAATCCGAAATCGCTGCTCGACTTGAACGGGCCGGCCGCGGGCGCCGACAAGATCGCTCCGCTCGTCGCTCAGGTGCGCGACACACTGCAGGAATCTCAGGGCGTGATCCATTGGACTTCTGATTCTGCGGATGCTGAGGCTTTTCACGCCATCCCACTGACCGGACCCATCTTTAGTTCAACAAATCAGAGTTCGGCAAATCAGAGCGGGGGGAATCAGCAACTGATGGGCGTGTTGCTCGTCGGCAGTTCGAGGCGTCCGCTGATCGAATTGCAGAGGCAGATCATTTCCACCGCAATGCTGGTCGGCAGCATAGGAATTCTGGTGGCAGTGCTGGCCAGCCTGTGGTTCGCAGCCCGCGTCACCCGCCCGGTAGTGTCGCTGGCTGAGGCTGCACGCCGGGTCGCCGCGGGTGATCTCGGCGCTAAGGTCGAGGTTGAATCGAGCGACGAACTGGGCGAGTTGGCTGCGTCGTTCAACCGCATGACGGAGGATCTTCTGCAGCAAAAAGATCGCACTCTGCAGGCCGAGCGCGTGGCCGCATGGCGCGAACTGGCGCGCCGATTAGCCCACGAATTGAAGAATCCCCTTTTCCCCTTGCAGGTCACAGTTGAGAATTTGATGCGCGCGAAACAGAAATCGCCTGAGATGTTCGAGGAAGTCTTTCACGAGGGGACCGCGACCCTGCTGGCGGAAATCAACAATCTGAAAACCATCATCGGCCGCTTCAGCGAATTCTCCAAGATGCCGCAGCCCCAGCGCCGGCCGACGCAAGTGAACGATGTGGCGCGCTCGGTGCTGCGCGTCTTTCATGCGCAATTGCGAGGTAACGATAAAGAGAAGAATCCGATTACAGTGCACACCGCGTTGGCCGAGGCGTTGCCCGAAATCTCAGCCGATCCCGATCTGCTGCATCGCGCGTTGCAAAACCTGGTACTCAACGCGATCGACGCCATGCCCCAAGGTGGAGAGTTGACGATTCGCACCGAAACACTGGGCGATCGGATTGAGCTGTCTGTTTCTGATACCGGCTCCGGTCTGACCCAGGAAGAATGTGGACGCTTGTTCACTCCCTATTACACGACCAAGCAGCATGGCACGGGACTTGGCCTCGCGATTGTGCAGTCGGTGGTGAGCGATCACGGCGGCACAATTTCCGTCGAGAGCACGAAAGAAAAAGGCACGACGTTTCGCATTGAATTGCCAGTCGAAACGCGGCCTTGGCAGGGCGGACAAAACTAATGGTCTCGATGGAGCGCCGGGCGTCCTCGCCCGGCCACGATGCCGCATGTGTCGGCGGTGGACGGGCGAGGACGCCCGGCGCTCCATCGCTACCCTGAATGAACAGGAGAAAACCGTGGCGCAAAAAGCGCACTTGCTGATCGTCGATGACGAGGCCAACACGCTGGCTTCGCTGTCGCGGGCGTTTCGTCTGGAAGGGCATGAAGCCACCGTCTGCGACAACGCAAACAAGGCTCTGGACCTGGCCAAATCGCAATCTTTCGACTTGATACTCTCCGACGTGGTGATGCCCGGCAAAGACGGGCTGACGCTTCTCGAAGAACTCAAAGCGCAAGGCGTACCGACTCCGGTCGTCATGATGTCGGGCCAGGCGCATATCGAGATGGCCGTGCGTGCCACGCGCCTCGGAGCGCTCGACTTCCTGGAAAAGCCGATCTCGACCGAAAAACTGCTGCTCACCGTAGAGAACGCACTGAAGCTCGGCCGCCTCGAGCGCGAAAATCGCGACCTGGAGCGCCGCCTCGGCAAGCACGAAATCGTCTGGAAAGGCGAGACCATGCGCCGCGTGATGGCGCAAGTGGGGCGCGTGGCCGCGAGCGAAACCCGCGTCTGCATTCTCGGTGAGACCGGTACGGGAAAGGAATTGGTGGCGCGCACGCTGCATGAGCGCAGTCCGCGGGCGGGCGCTCCGTTCGTCACGCTGAACTGTGCCGCCGTTCCGGCGGAGCTGATTGAATCCGAATTGTTCGGCCACGAAAAAGGATCGTTTACGGGCGCGGCCGGACGCCATGTCGGCAAGTTCGAGCAAGCCCAGCACGGCACCATCTTTCTCGACGAAATCGGCGATATGCCGCTCACCATGCAAGCCAAGCTGCTGCGCGTGCTGGAAGAAGGCGAGGTGGAGCGCATCGGCGGCGAGCGCGCCATCACCGTGGATGTGCGCGTCGTCGTCGCCACCCATCGCGATCTCGAAGCACAAGTGCGGGATGGCAAATTCCGGCAGGATTTGTTTCACCGCGTGTTCGTCTTCCCCCTGCGCCTGCCCCCGTTGCGCGAACGCCGCGAAGACATCCCCGCGCTGATCGAGCACTTTGCCCAGCAGGTGAGCACCACCAACGGATGGAAGCCCATGCACTTCACCGAAAGCGCGATCGCCGCGCTGCAAGAGCATCCGTGGCCGGGCAACGTCCGCGAACTCAGAAACGCAGTCGAGCGGCTGATGCTGCTGACCACTTCCGACGAAGTCACTTCCGAAACCGTGGCGCTGGCGCTGCCCGCTTCCGTCGCCGCGGCCGATTCCGCATCGGCCGGTACCGGCCCGCTGGCCGAACGGGTACGCGCCTTCGAGAAACAAACCATCCTGGCCGAGTTGAAACGCAATCACCACCAGATCTCGAATACGGCGCGGGCGCTGGGACTGGAGCGGTCACATCTTTACAAGAAGGCAGAGCAGGTGGGGATTGACCTCAAAGCCACGCGGAACGGGGGCGACCGCTGATAATGATTGTCCTCCTGAGCGAAGCGAAGGACCTATGCGTTTCTTCGCGGCCAACCAAACTGCATAGGTCCTTCGCTTCGCTCAGGAGGACAAACTGTTTATGTCTCGACTTTGTAGGATGACTCTGGTTCCGTTTGCAATTTCTATCCCCCACAGACGACAATCGGATCGTGCCCAGCACTAGCTTTTATCAGGAACCGCCGGCTGTCAGCCCCTTCCGCCCGGGCGTGCTCGTGATTGCGACGTTAACGAACCCGCGCGAAAAGTTCTGGGGCGCGATTCTCTATCTTTCGGGAGAAGGCGTCAGCCTGCGCGGCGTCGATGTCGCATCTTTCGACGATCTGGCCTCGCAGATCAAGAGCGGCGAGCCCTTCACCTCCGGCGTCGTCTTCTTTCCCATGCACCGCGTGGAGCGAATGGAACTCGATCTCCCGGAGGGAAACCTGCTCTCACTCGCCCAGCGTTTCGCAGAGAAGACCGGGCAGGATCCCGCCCCGCTTCTGGTGAGCGAATTTCTCGGGAGCGCCGGTGGAAAGGCCGGAGGAGAACCTGGCGGAGAAAAGCTGCGGTGAACTACCGGCATATCCTGACCGCGCCCAATCAACTCACGCTGCTGCGGATGATTTTCCTGCCGTTCATCGTCATCAATCTGGTCAAGCACGATTTCAAGTGGGCGCTGGCGCTGTTCATTCTCGCCGGAATGAGTGACGGACTCGACGGACTCCTGGCCCGCACCCTGCATCAGCAAACCCTGCTCGGCCAGTATCTCGACCCGATCGCCGATAAGCTGCTGATGAGCACCATGTTTCTTGTGCTCTCGATTGAACGGACGATCCCCTGGAAATACACGGTCGTGGTATTCAGCCGCGACATCTCCATCCTGCTGATCAGCGGCGTGCTGTTCATGATTGCCGGCCTGCGCGATTTTCGCCCCAGCATCTTCGGCAAAGCCAATACCTTCGCCCAAGTGGCCGCGGTTTTCTTCGTGCTGCTGCTGCTGATCAAGCCCGTACGCTGGATCTGGATTGCACGCACCACCTTCCTGCAAGCCACGTTTATCTTCACCATCGTCTCCGCCGTGCACTACGCATTTCTAGTCCAGCACCGGCTGCATGCGCACGCGCCACCCCCCGCAGTCCAGTCTTAGCCATCAAGGCCCAAGGCATATCATCCCATTTGCCCGTTTTCCAGCGCGCCCCTAGAATAAGAGGTCCATACTGCGCTCGCGAACTCGTCATCATCCATGGGACTGCGCCTCTATAACACTCTTTCCGGGAAGATCGAGGACTTCCGTCCGCTGGACGGCAACCGCGTCCGCATGTATGCGTGCGGACCGACCGTCTATGATTACGGACACATCGGCAATTTCCGCACATTTATTGCCGTCGATCTTCTCTATCGCTTCTTGCGCCAGAGCGGATACGACGTTCGCTACGTCATGAACATCACCGACGTGGATGACAAGATCATCCGCAACTCCGCGCACGACGGTGTGACCGTGCCGCAGTACACCGCGAAGTTTGTCCAGGCCTTCCTGGAAGATTCGGCCACGTTGAACATTGAGCGACCGGTTCTGGTGCGCGCGACCGAACATATCAACGAGATGGCCGACTTCATTGCCGAACTGGTGAAGAAGGGCTTCGCTTACCGCACCGACGACGGTTCTTACTATTTCCGCATCGCGAAATTTCCTGAGTACGGCAAGCTTTCGAAAAAAGATTTTGCCGGCATGGCCGACGGCGCGCGCGTAGATCTCGACGAATACGACAAGGACAGCGCTCGCGACTTCGCTCTATGGAAGGCTCCGAAGCCGGGCGAAGCTTCATGGGACACGGCAATCGGGCCGGGGCGTCCGGGGTGGCACATCGAGTGCTCGGTGATGTCGATGGAGGAACTGGGGCCGACTTTTGATTTGCATGCCGGTGGCGAGGACCTGATTTTTCCGCACCACGAGAACGAAATCGCGCAGTCGGAATCTTTCAGCGGAAAACCGTTTGTGCGCTATTGGTTTCATGCGCGGTTTTTGCTGGTCGAGGGCCAGAAGATGTCGAAGAGTCTCGGGAATTTTTTTACCATCCGGGATCTGGTGCTGCGCGGGCACAAGCCGTCGTCGATCCGCTGGCTGCTGACGCAGGTGCCCTATCGCAATCAGCTGAACTTCACTTTCGACGGTTTGAAGTCCGCGGCGAGTTCAGTGGAGAAATTGCGCAACTTCCGCTTTCGCCTGACGAGCATGCAGTTCCCCGCGGGCGCGACCCGGCAGATGGCGCAACTGGCCGACGAAACCATCGCGCGAATGAAGAGCGCCCTCGATGACGATTTGAACACCGCTGAGGCGCAAGCCGCCATGTTCGACATGTTGCGCAAAGCCAACACCGCGCTCGATGCCGCGGAAGTCCGCCAGGACGATGTGAAGCCACTGCTCACGGCGCTCGAAAAGTTTGACGAGATATTCGGCGTGCTGAAAGATGACGACCAGCCCAAGATGAAAGCCATCCTCGACTGGGCCCGCGCCGAAGGGCGGGAAAAAGAAATCAGCCCTGAATTGCTGGAAATCGCCGGCTCCACGCAACTCGCCGACGAACAAGTCAATCAGAAGCTGGCCGAAATGGAAGCCGCGCGAAAAGCGCGAAAGTATAAAGAGTCGGATGCCATTCGCGCCGAGCTTGTCGCTGAGGGCATCATCGTGGAGAACACAAAAGACGGGGTGCGGTGGCGAAGAAAGTAGGTATCATAATTTTCAAGTGTCATCCTGAGCGAAGCGAAGGACCCATGCATTCCGGCGCCGCCAGCAAACACATAGGTCCTTCGCTTCGCTCAGGATGACAAACCTTAGAAAGTTTGCAAGTCCGCATGCCGTCGTTAGACGATTACCTCCGCGAAGCCGAACACGCCCACGGCCATCTCTGTGCCGGGCAGGTTCTGGGCGTGCGCCTGGCGATGTTGGGGATCGAGAAGCTGGGCATTGAAGATCCTCGCGGCAAAGATCGGAAACGGCTCGTCACATTCGTCGAGATCGACCGCTGCGCCACCGACGCTATATCCCTGGTCACCGGATGCCGTCTCGGAAAGCGCGGTTGACGTGAGCACCGGCAAAGCCATCCGCATCGCCGCGAAAGAATCGTCAAAAGCGCTGGCGCGCTCGATGCATCCCGAAATCGAAAGCAAGAACCAGCAGCAGATGCTGGCCTATCGCGAAATGGCAGAGGACGACTTATTCACGAAGCAGTGGGTGAAAGTCGAACTCGGGGCAGAAGAGTTTCCCGGATACAAGGGCGAGCGCGTCGTATGCGCCGAATGTGGAGAGGGAATCAATTTCCGCAGGGAAGTTCTGCGGGATGGGAAAGTTTTGTGTCGTGCCTGCTCGGGGGAACGATACTACGAATCCCTGGAATGCCGATTGTCACGTCTTTAGGAGCGTCAGAAACTCGAGTCTGTTCACAAAAAACTTTCCGTGCCCGGGCTCAATGGTAGCCAAACTCAAAAACCGCTCGTTTCTGGAAGTGATTGTAAAAGAGCCTGTAGCCACCACGGTTGTAATCGTCGATCGAGAACACGAGTTCCGATCGCCCATCATTATCGTAGTCACCAGCGTCGACCAACCACATTGCTTTGTCCAGAAATTTGATTTCCAGCGTTGGAGAGACCGAGAACCATTGGTCAACGAAAGGGTCACCCGCAGGGCCGTCGCAACGATATCCCTCAAGGCTAACCCGAGCTACTGACCAATTTTCTTTCGACGAATAGGCCTTGATGACTTTTATGTCGGTGTCCTGATAGAGCCATCGCTTTTCAACGTTCTCGTCGGGATTCGCACAATTCGACACCTTGGGAAACATCTGTCGGAATTGTTTGCGCAAGAGTCCTGTGGTTTCGGGGGGTAGCTGGACTGGCTTCCACTGTTCGGGATCGCGGAAGTACGGTCTCGAGTTCGCAAGCAGAGGCCTGTAGACGGTACCATTCTGAAATCCGGCGAACTCCTGGGCTGGCTTGCCTATTGTGGGGACCGGCTCCGTACTTGCAATTCTCTGCTGGCCGACATCACCGTAGAAATCGAAGCCATCAGGGTTCTGAGTGGTCACCTGACCGATGTTCCGGCCGTCGAATGCTATCGTCCACTTCACCCTTGATGGAAATTGTGCGGCAATTGAACTCAGGCACTTCTGATCGCGACAATCGCTTGGGAACGCTTTCCAGTCATCACCTTCCTTGCGGAAAACGACCCTCACACTGCGATAGTTTGGTTTACCGTAGTAATGACCCGGTGTGTCTTCCAACACGCCTAAAATGAGGGGTTGCTCCTGCGCATAGGTGATGCCGCAGCGCCCGAGGGCAAGCACTAAGATTGCCAATACCCATTTGCGATCTGAGCACATAAGAACATTAGACCACTACGATGCAGGTATACAGAAGTGACGAACGTACGTTCCAGCCCTTTCCTAACGCTATACCGGGGACTAACGGCGAACGACCAACGACGATCGCTCCCGTTCATACGCATGCGCCACGCGCAGCAACGTCGCCTCATCAAAGTGCCGTCCAAACAACTGGAGACCGATCGGCAGTTTCTCGTGATTCTCGCCGCACGGAACTGAAATTCCGGGAATGCCCGCCAAGTTCGCGGTTACGGTGTAGATATCGGCGAGATACATGGCCAGCGGATCGTTCACCTTCTCGCCTAGCCGGAACGCAGGGGTCGGGCAGGTCGGCGCGGCGATCACATCCACTTTCTTGAAGGCCTCGTCGAAGTCGCGCGTCAGCAGCGTGCGGACCTTCTGCGCTTTCAGATAGTAGGCGTCATAGTATCCGGCGCTCAGCACGTAGGTGCCGAGCATGATGCGGCGCTTGACTTCCATGCCGAATCCGCCGTCGCGGGTCCGCCGGTACATTTCGGGAAGTGTGCTTGCTTTTGCGCGGAAGCCGTAGCGCACACCGTCATAGCGCGCCAGATTCGACGACGCTTCCGCCGTGGCCACAATGTAATACGCGGGAATCGCATACTCGGTGTGCGGCAAACTCACGGGCACAACCTCGCATCCGAGCTCAGCCAGCTTCTGAATCGCAGCCTCCACCGCCGCGCGCACCTCGAGATCGAGCCCTGAGCCGAAGTATTCTTTGGCCATGCCGATTTTCAAACCCTTCACTGGCTTTTCGAGTTCCGCCACATAGTCGGGCACGGGCACCTCGGCGGAAGTTGAATCCATGGGATCGCGACCCGCAATCGTGCGCAGGACGAGCGCGACTTCCTTCACCGTTTTCGCGAATGGGCCGATGTGATCGAGCGACGAAGCAAAAGCAATCAGGCCATAGCGCGACACCCGTCCATACGTCGGCTTCAAACCGACGACGCCACAAAACGATGCCGGCTGGCGAATCGAGCCGCCGGTGTCTGAGCCGAGCGTCGCCACGGCCATCCCCGCCGCAACCGCTGCTGCCGATCCGCCCGACGAGCCACCCGGCACGCGGCTCTTATCGCGCGGATTATGAACGGCGCGATACGCCGAGTTCTCCGTGGACGATCCCATGGCAAACTCATCGCAGTTGAGCTTGCCCAAGATCACCGCACCGGCCGCTTCCAGGCGAGCCACTGCCGTGCAGTCATACGGCGGAATGAAATTGTCGAGAATTTTCGAGCCAGCGGTGGTGCGCACGCCACTCGTGACCATGACGTCTTTGATCGCCACCGGAACTCCCGCCAGCGGTGGCAAGGGCTTGCGCTCCGCGGCCATCGCATCGATACGCCCGGCCTGCGTCAGCGCGCGCTCCTCCGAAAGCGTCAGGAACGCGCCAATCTCGGGATCTTCCTGCCGGATGCGGGTGTAGAAGTCTTGGGCGAGAGCGGTCGCCGTCGTCCGCTTTTCTGCGATCGCACTGCGGACATCGTCAATGGTCAATGCAGACGGCATCTATACACTCTCATCACAATCATCCCGTGGTGAAACTCTATAACCGGTCTCATAAATGGTTCTCCTGGCAGGCCGTCAGGCCCTCAGGGGCTGAAGCCCGCATTTTTAATGCCCTGAACGGCACGGCTGAAGCCGTGCCCTACTCAAAACCATTGATGAGAGCAGTTGTACTATCTCTCAATCACTTTCGGCACTTCGAAAAATGTACCGTCCGTGTCCGGCGCATTTTTCAACGCAGCATCGTGCGGCAGCGATTTCCGCAGACCGTCCTTCACGTCCTCGCGGATGGCGTATGCGAAGCGATCGCTCCCTTGCCGCGACTCGTCGCTGGCCTTGCCGTAGCGGTCCGAGACCTGGGCCATGGGCGCAACTCTGTCGGTCTCCAGCTCCCTGAGCCGCTCCATATATTCAAGAATGGAATTCAAATCGCGCAGCATGCGAGTGCGCTCTTCCTCGGTCAGCTCGAGGTTGGCCAAATCGGCCACGTAGGCGACGTCTTTGTCAGTGACTTTCATAAGGCCGCACCATAAAGTGTTTCAGCCCCGCCGTAGTTTTTTGTCATCCCGAGCGAAGCGAGGGATCTGCATTTCGCGGCAGACTGCAGATCCCTCGCTTCGCTCGGGATGACAAAAAACTTTGACACCTAAGGCTTCACCACGAATTCAATTCGCTTGACCGAAGTCGCGGAATACTTGTTGATCAAGGCCAAATAGCGCGGCGACAGGTTGGCGAGTTCCCGCTGCCATCCCCCGTCGGCAACTTCCACTCGCAGAATGCCGTCGGAAAAACTCAGGGCTCGAGTCCGATCGGCTACCGCACTGCCACACGCGATCGGCCAAGCCAGCAGTACGCTCTCGCCCGCTGGCGCGCGATGAAGAGCTTTGGCGATGATGGTTTCCAATCCGGCAGAAGCGCGGTTCAAAGCATGACTCCAGAGTTCGGAACGAGATCGGAACGGCAGCCGTGGCGAATCCACAGTTGTTGTGACCGCAGGCAGCTGCCGAGCTTCGCTCGGCTTGGACGGGCGAGGGCGCCCGTCCCCACACGAGCTCAAGTAACGACGATCCGAAGAGACGATTGTAGCATCGGAAATGTTGCGTCTTTTTACGAGGCCGCGGCCGCCGCAGCCTTGGCGCGCTTCTTGGCGAGCTTGCGCAGGTGCATCGCTGAATACAGACTTCCCCGGCATCGCCGTGCCCCGCATAAACAGCGCGCGTCATCCTCGCCATCGTAGAGGTTGTAGTCGTAGGTCAATTCTTCTCCCGCCTCAAGATCGCGCAGCGCTATGATCCACATCTTGCCCCGGATCTGATCGGTCTCGCAATTCGGTGTGCAGGAATGATTGACGAAGGCGGCCACCCCGTAGCCGTCAATGATACGTTTGCCGCCGTCCAAGCCGAATAGATACGTGTTCGGAAAGTCGTCGTAAAGATCTTCGGCCTGCTCGTAGGTGAGGTACTCGCCCACGTATTCCACGATGAGCGTCCCCTTGCGGATCGGCCGCGTGGTGTAGCAACCATAGGAGTGAATGCGAGACTGGCGAATGATGAGCGTCATAGGGCGCCATTAGATTTTATCCGCAGCACGTATCTTAGAACACTGATCTTGGGCACCGACCCAGCCATTTCCCGGCCACCTGCTATCATTCTCAGAGCGATCATCAAAAGACCGAGCAGCAGAAGAAGACCAGTGGGAGGACCGGCAACCATGGCTCATCAGCATCCGCCGCGCTTTTTGAAGATTGTCGATGCCGCCAAGCAGCGCATCCGCGAAACCAATGTTGACGAAGTCAAAGCCCGTCTCGATCGCGGCGAGAAATTCGTTCTCGTCGACGTCCGCGAAGACCGCGAATTCGACGCCGACCACCTGCCCGGAGCCATCCACTTGGGCAAGGGGGTCATCGAGCGCGACATTGAGGGCAAGTATCCCGATCTCGGAACTCCGCTCGTGCTCTATTGTGGCGGCGGCTTCCGTTCCGCGCTGGCCGCCGATAACCTGCAGAAAATGGGTTATACCAACGTCATTTCCATGGACGGCGGAATCCGCGAGTGGCGCGAAAAGGGCTACCCGCTGGAGAAGTAAATCGCGCCGCGCGCAACTGCCGGGCTTCGCCCGGCTTGGACGGGCGAGGGCGCCCGTCCCTACACGAACGGCGAATTGCATCGCGTCCGCTTCTCTGAAAAAATACTCTAAGGCACTGTGGGGTCTCTGCGATGTCTCAAATCGGAAGCTTTGCGCTCCTGCTGGCGCTCGGCCTGAGTGCGTATTCTTTCCTGGCAGGCTTCTTGGCATTATTCCGCAAGGATGCCGCTTCGGCTCGTCTCGGCGAGACCGCCCGCCGCGCCGGAATCGCCACTTTCGCTGCGGTGCTGCTGGCGGGCATCGTGCTGGTAGTGGCGGCGTTCCACGACGACTTCTCCATCGCCTACATCTTCCATCACAGTAACCGCGACTTGCCCGCCGCTTATAAGTTTGCCGTGCTTTGGTCCGGTCAGGAAGGGTCGCTGCTGTTCTGGTCGCTGCTGCTGGCCGGCTATGGATTCGTTCTTCGCTTGCGCTACAAGACCGATCAGCGGCTGTTCGCATACGCTTCGGTGATCATCGCTGCGGTGCAGGTTTTCTTTCTGCTGATTCTGAATTTTGCCGCGCACCCGTTCGCTATCATGCAGGGCGCGCTCCCCGCCGACGGGACAGGACTGAATCCGCTTCTGCAGTATCCCGAGATGGTCATCCATCCGCCCATGCTGTACCTGGGATACGTCGGCTTCACCGTTCCCTTCGCCTTTGCTCTGGGCGCGCTCATCATGAAGTATCCCGGCGAAAAATGGATTCAGATCACCCGCCGCTGGACCATGGTGACATGGTGCTTCCTTACCATCGGCGTTTTTCTCGGCGCGCACTGGGCTTACGCTGTCCTCGGTTGGGGCGGCTACTGGGGATGGGACCCGGTGGAAAATGCTTCGCTCATGCCCTGGCTCACCGGCACGGCGTTTCTGCACTCCGTCATGATGCAGGAGAAACGCGGCATGCTGAAAGTCTGGAATATGTCGCTCATCTTCGCGACCTTCCTGCTCTCGATGCTCGGGACCTTCCTCACGCGTTCGGGTGTAATCAGTTCGGTGCACGCCTTCGCGCAATCCTCGATCGGCACCTGGTTCCTGGTCTTCATCGTGTTGACCCTGGGGGTCTGCAGCTTTTTCCTGGTGGCGAACCGGTCGCACCTAAAGAGCGAACACAAGCTGGAATCGCTGGTTTCGCGCGAATCCAGTTTCCTGTTCAATAATCTCCTCTTGCTGGTGGTCTGCTTCACCATACTGTGGGGCACGTTTTTCCCGATCCTTTCAGAATTCGTTCAAGGACATAAAGTCACGGTCGGTCCGCCTTTTTTCAATCGCGTTGCCATTCCGGTTGCCTTGCTGCTCCTGCTGCTCACCGCGGTCGGACCGCTGCTAGCCTGGCGTAAGACTTCCGTCGAAAGCCTCAAGCGCAATTTCCTGTTCCCCGCCCTTGGTTCGCTCGCTATCGGCGGCATGATGATCCTGTTCGGCGTTCGTCCCTGGGAGGATCCTTCCTATTTCTATGCCACCATGGCCGCCGTTCTTTCGGCGCTGGTGATCTTTACCGTCATTTCCGAGTTTCTCCGCGGAGGGCGCGTTATCGCCGGTAAGAGCCAGCAAAATCTGCTCTCCGCAATGATTCATCTGTGCCACCGCAATACGCGTCGCTACGGCGGCTACATCGTCCACTTCGGCGTGGCGCTGGTGGTGATTGGAATTCTCGGGACGCCTTTCAATAAAGAAGTGGAAAAAGAAATGGGCTTTGGCGACAAAATCAATATCGGTACCTACACGCTGGTCTGCCAGTCCTACACGCAGGACGACAATCCCAACTACGCGAACGAGTGGGCGATCATCAACGTGTTCCGCGGCGGCAAGCAGATCACGACCATGTATCCCGAGCGCCGCTTCTATAAAGCCAGCGGACAGCCGCAGACCCTGCCTCGGATTTACCCCAGCTTTCGCGAGGATTTATTCTTGGTGACCGATGTCTATCTCGTCTATGAAGGCAAGAACGAGACCACCGGACGGCCCATCATAAAGGCGCACTTGAATCCGCTGGTGCCCTGGATTTGGATCGGCCTCATCATCATGGTCTTCGGCACCATCGTCGCACTCGTGCCGAATGCCGCTGCCGTCCAGGTGGCTGCAACCACGCCGGTTCGCGCTCCGGCGCAGGTGGGAGCGGGTGACTGAGATGAAATCGTCTTTGTCACATCGTCGGATTCCCTTTCGCCGCTGGCTGCAGGCCGCCGCTCTTGCCGTTGCGGTAGTTGTTTTCATGGGCGCCGGGGACGACTCCGCGCGCTTCAAAGACCTGGGCCACCGCATGATGTGCACCTGCGGCTGCGGCCAGGTGCTGCTCGAATGCAATCACGTCGGCTGCCAATCCTCCGACAAGATGCGCGACCAACTGCAGGCCGCGCTCGACAAGGGCAACAACGACGACCTCATCCTGCAAGGCTTCGTGCAGGAATATGGACCGACCGTAATCGCCGCGCCCACTGCCACCGGCTTCAATCGCGTGGCCTGGATCATGCCCTTCGTCGCGCTGGCGCTCGGCATCACCTTCGTGGTGTACGTAGTGCGCGCATGGAAGAACCGTCCCGAACCGGCCCTCGCCGATGGCATCGCCATCCCGCGCGGCAATGAACACGACCTCGACGAGTTCCGCCAGCGGGCCCGCAAGGAGACTGACTTATGACGATCAAGTATAGCGCGGACACTCCTGTCCGCGAAAAGCCGCGATCGGATAAAGACGTTCGCCGTAAGGAGGCCGCCCGATGATCATTTTTGTCTGCGCCGTCTTCACCCTCGCCTGTCTCTACTACGTTTTTTTCTTTCCCGGCGAAGTTTACGCCGGAGAGGAGAAGACGCGGCTCGGCTATCTTCGCGAGCGCAAGGAAGCGGTCTACGAGAACCTGCGCGACCTCAATTTCGAATACAAGGCAGGCAAGGTGCCGGACGCGGACTATCAATCCATGCGCGCGTCGCTCGAAGAGGAAGCGGCTGCGATCATGGCGGAGATTGCGCGGCTGGAACAGGTTGCGGGCCAGGTGGCGTGATCGCAAAGCTACATCCCCTGGCCTCGAAGAGCCTGGGTCGCAGTCCGAAGCGTTTCTAACCCAAAGGAGTTGATTTGACGAAACTCGCACAGTCCGCCTTACTGGCGACCATCATTTCGCTGGCCCTCGCCTCAGCCGCCGCCCAGACTCTCACCGGCACCGTCACCAACGGCACCACAGGCAAGCCCGCCGTCGGCGATGAAGTTATTCTCATCAACCTCGCCAATGGCATGGATGTGGGCGGCAGCACCAAGGTCGACAGCAACGGAAAGTTCAGCTTCAAAATCACCGTAGCCGGGCCGCACCTCATCCGGGCGATTCATCAGGGAGTCACCTATCATCAGATGGCGCCTCCCGGCGTCAACACGGCCGACGTCCAGGTCTATGACGTCGCGAACAAAGTCACCGACCTCAGCGTGACCGCCGACGTGATTCGCTTCCAGGCCGACAGCGGAAGCATGCAGGGCATACGCCTGTTCGTCGTCAACAACGCCTCTTCGCCCGCGAAGACGCAGATGAACGATCACAACTTTGAGTTCTATCTGCCCGCCGGCGCAAAGGTTGAACAACTGCAAGCCCGCGCGCCGAATGGCCAGCCGATCAGTGCGGAAGCCGTGCCCCAGGCCGAGAAGAACCGCTACGCGATTGCCTTTCCGCTCCGTCCCGGAGAAACGCAGTTCCAGGTGGAATTCACGCTGCCCTACTCTGGCGAGATCAAGATCGATCCCAAGCCGCTCTATCCCGCCGCGCATCTCGTCATCGTTCTTCCCAAGACGATGCAGTTCAAGGCCGCGAATCCGTCCAGCTTCGAGTCCATGCAGGATCCCAACCAGGGCGACACCAACGTAGAAGTCGCGCAACAGACGAAGCCCGGCCAGCCGCTCGGCTTCACGCTGAAGGGCAACGGAGTCATCACCGAGTCGCCCGGAGAAACCGCCTCGGGCGCGGCCCAACAGGAGCAGCAACCGCAGGGACGCGACAATCGTTCTACTGACAATCGGCCCGGCGGCGGCCTCGGCGCTCCCATCGACGCGCCCGATGCTCTGCAGAAATATCGCTGGCCTATCCTCGGCGGATTCGCCGTGCTGCTCGCCATCGGCGGCTGGGTGGTCACGAAACGGCAACCCGGAACCTCGCCTGCGTCGCCGTCTCCTGCGAACTCTGGCGCGGCCTTGAGCGATCGCAGCGCAGCCGTCCGTCCAACGACGCCACCCGCGGCGACATCCGCGACCAGCACTGCGGCCGCAAAATCGTCGATGCTGCTCGAAGCGCTGAAAGAAGAACTGTTCCAACTCGAGGTGGAACGAAAACAAGGCAAGATAACGCCCGCGGATTACGAAAAAGCCAAAGCAGCCCTCGACCAAACACTGGACCGGGCACTAAAGCGGCAGGGTTAGACCCGGCGCACGCCGCGGCCGCGCAATTGCCGAGCTGCGCTCGGCTTGGACGGGCGAGGGCGCCCGTCCCCACACGAGACCAAAGTCCGGTGCCCGGCATCTAATTCACTGAGACAAACTGAGACAATAATTTATGAGCAACATACTCAAAACCACACTCCTGCTCACCGGCATGACGCTGCTGCTCATGCTGGCCGGGCGTGCCTTCGGCGGCCAGCGGGGAATGCTGATGGCGCTCGCTTTCGCCGCCGTCCTGAATTTCGTTTCGTATTTTTTCTCCGACAAGATCGCGCTCGCCACCTACCGCGCCCAGCCCGTCGGCCGCGACGATCTGCCGCGCGTCTACAACATCGTCGAGCGCCTGGCGCAAAAAGAAAGCCTGCCGATGCCCAAGGTGTACCTCATCCCGTCCGATTCGCCCAACGCCTTCGCCACCGGACGCAATCCGAACCACGCTTCCGTCGCCGTAACCCAAGGCATCCTCGGCCTGCTGACCGACGACGAACTGGAAGGCGTGCTGGCTCATGAGCTCGGTCACGTGCGCAATCGCGACATCCTCATCAGTTCGATCGCCGCCACTTTAGCCGGCGCCATAACCTACCTCGCCTCGATTGCCCGCTGGGGCATGATTTTTGGCGGCATGCGAGGCAGCCGCGACGATCGCAACGGCGGCGGCATCGCAGCCATTGCCATGATTTTCCTCGCCCCACTCGCGGCCATGCTGATCCAGCTCGCTGTCTCGCGCTCCCGCGAATACGGAGCCGACGACACTGGAGCCCATTGGACCGGCAATCCTTACGCCCTGGCCAGCGCGCTGGCCAAAATCGATGCCTACTCCCGCCAGCGTCCCCTGGTAGCGAGCCCATCCACTGCGCATCTATTCATCATTCAGCCGTTCTTAGGTGGGATGAGTTTCGGCAGCCTGTTTTCGACGCATCCGCCCACGGCGAAGAGGATCGAGCGGTTGACGGGAAGGCCGGCGGAATTTTTTCAGTAACACGTAGGGACGGCCGCCCCCGGAGCCTGTCCTGAGCAAAGTCGAAGGGTCCAGTCGAGCAAAGATCGACTGCTGCTGACTGAGCACTGGTCTATGACCGCCGTAACTCCCAGCCCCGCCGCCCACATAGTAAAATCGGCAACAATGGCTCCCGAAGCTCTGGTGGCAACCTCTCGCCGCGCCGCGGAACTGGAAAATGGTCTGCGCCGCGTCATCCGCGGCAAAGACGACGTCCTCCGCCTCGCCCTGGTTTCTATCTTCGCCAAAGGCCACCTGCTGATCGAAGGCGTTCCCGGAGTCGGCAAGACCACGCTCGGCCAGGCCCTAGCCCGCGCCATCGACTGCACCTTTCAGCGCATCCAGTTCACCAGCGACATGTTGCCCTCCGACGTGCTGGGCATCTCGATCTACTCCGCCATCGAGCAGAAATTCGAATTCAAGCGCGGACCGGTTTTCGCTAACGTCCTGTTAGCCGACGAAATCAACCGCACCACTCCGAAGACGCAGTCCGCCCTGCTCGAAGCCATGAACGAGGGCCAAGTCACGATCGACGCGCACTCTTATCCGCTGCCGCAACCGTTCCTAGTCATTGCCACCCAGAATCCCATCGAGCACCACGGCACCTATCCCTTGCCCGAGTCGCAACTCGATCGTTTCCTGATGCGGGTGCGCATGGGATATCCCGAGGGCAACGCCGAGCGCGAGATCCTGCGCGCCGAAGCCGGCGCCGCCCAACTCGAAAACCTGCGCCCCGTGCTCAACGCCGCCGACGTAGTCGAAATCCAGCAAGCCGTAGCCCAGGTCCACGTGGACGAATCGCTCATCACTTACCTGCTGAACATAGTAAGCAAGACGCGCGAGTCCGAGTATCTCTCCCTCGGAGTATCTCCCCGAGGCTCGCAGATGCTCTACCGCGCCGCCCAAGCCATGGCCTTCTTGGACGGCCGCGATTACTGCACTCCCGAAGATTTCAAGCCCCTGGTCGTCTCCGTCTTCGCCCACCGCGTAGTAGTAAGTTCGCTCTACACTTCCACCCTGAAAAAATCTGAGCAAGCCGAGCAAGTGCTGCGCGAGATCGTGGAGAGCGTGCCGGTACCGGTATAGGTTTTGCTCGTGTAGTGAGGGGCGCCCTCGTTCGGCGGCGCCTACTCGCTCGCTGCCGCAGGTGGCGCCGGCTGCAAGCTGGAAAGACGCGAGATCGTCGCCACCATCATCCCGGAGAGAAACTGCATAGTAGCCACATCGTTGTTGTCGAACGCGTGGGGCGTCGACGACAGCACTTCGAACACTCCAAGCGTTCGCCGGAAGTGGCGCAGCGGAGCGACCAGGATCGAGCGCACGCCCATACGGCGGCAAGTCGACCAATCCACGCGCGGGTTCGACTCGGCATCATGGCACAGCAGAACTTCGCCCGTGCGCACGCATTCGGCCGACAGTCCGCTATCGGTCTGCAGGCGGACCCCTATATCCGGAGCGGTGCGGCCGGTGCGCGCCCGGCAAACAATTTCGTTGCCCCGGCGCAGCGCGATGGCCGCCCCGGTGGCGCCGGTTAAAGTTTGCGCTTTTTCCGCGATGATGCTGATGCCCGGCTCGAGGTCAATCTCTCCGGCATTGATCTCTCTGGCGTTGCTCAGCGTATGCGGCGCGGAGACTAGTCGATGATGGCGAGGTCGCATACGATGGCGAGTGGAAAAAGTCGGTGCCGCGGGAAACTCGATCTGATCTTCGTCAGCCGCCGGAGTCTGCGGAACCGTGTACAGCAGCGACCGCACCAACCGGTCCAGTTCCGCATCCGCGATGAGATGCGCGGTCTGCCGCCCGCGAAGCGATCCGCCAAGCACGCGCGAAAGACTCAACACCGCGCCACTGCCGCAGGCCAGACACCGCGGCGTGTTGTTTTCGCTAAGCAATTCACACTGCACGCAAAATACTGCCGACTGCAATGAAACGAAATTAACGTCGGCGGCCTTCAACGAACGCTGCATTGGGATGATTCCCTCCGGACAATGAGGAAGGATGAGGGTAAACAGTTGCGCGCACAGGAGTAAGTGACAGCGCTGGTTCGGGCTGTGGATAAATGGTCTACAGCATCGAAATTCGGCGGCGGACGTTAGATGAGAACAATTGATACCGGAAGAATCAGGGCAAGGAGTTCTATAATTTCGCTCATGTCATTTCTCCGGTTCCTCATGCTGTTGTCGCTCGTGGTCTGGCTGGGTGGCCTGATCTTTCTCGCATTCGTCGAAGCTCCCATCGTTTTTTCGCCGGGACTTCTCCTGACTCGCCACATGGCGGGATCGATCGTGGGGCGCTCGCTCGATTTACTGCACTACATGGCCATCGTTTCCGGAATTGTCTTTCTGATCGCGTCCATGCTCTACAGCCGCAGGGCCACGGGAAATGCGCGACCGCTGGCGGCGCGGCACCTTCTGATCGTGCTCATGCTGCTGCTGACTGTGATTTCGCAGTTCGCCATTTCTCCGAAGATGCACGCCATTCGCGCCGAGGTTGGCGGGATCGATAATGTGCCTCTGGATAACCCCGTGCGCATGGAATTCAACCGTCTGCATGTATGGTCGGAAAAGTTTGAGGAAGCGGTGCTTTTGCTGGGATTGATAACGTTATACACGACCGCGCAAGCATTCCGGTGACTTGCTGGTGGAGAGCCGGGCGTCCCCGCCCGGCGGGACGGGCGAGACGCCCGTCGCTCCACCGTGTAATTCAATCACGGGTTGCAGTTCTACTGCACCGCTTTGCGTGGTTTCGGCGCAGGCGGCGGTTTCAGCGCATCATCGAGATACGCCAGATACCCGGCAATCAGCTTATAGCTGTTGTAGTAATCGTTCATCTTGATGGCTGCCAGCTTGTCGGACGGCGAATGCAGGATCGACCAGGTTTGTTGTGTCACCGAGTGCAGGGTGATGCGCGGGATCTGGTAGGGAGCGAACGATTCGGAATCGGTGGTGCCGAGGTTATCCACGTTCATGGTGGTCACAGGGAGTTTACTGGCCGCCGCGGCAGAGGCCAGCGCGTCAAGCAGCACTTTGTCTGCGTGCGAAGCCCAGACTTCGGTCGGACCGAGGCCCAGGCTATCGAAATTGACCATGCCCTCTATGTGTGCGCGCTGCTTGCTGGTGAGGTGATCCACGTAATACCGCGATCCGACCAGCCCCTTTTCCTCGCCCGAGAATCCGACGAAGATGAGCGTGTGATGACGCGGCTGCGCGCTCAGGCTGTAGAGCAGGCTGGGCAACAACACCGCTCCGGTCCAGTTGTCGACCACGCCGTCGCCAAAGGTGTCGACCTTATCGGTATGTGCGCCGACCACGATCACTTGCTGCGTTTCGCCCGGCAACACGCAAATGACGTTCGGCGGAAACTTGCGGTCGAGCTCTTGCTCGGAGAGATTCGCGGCCTTGCACCCGGTCTCGGCAAACCACCCCCGGATCAGCGCTTCGCGCTCGCTGTTCCTGGTTGAAAACGACTTCAGGTGAGCTTCGACAACTTCGCGCGCCTGCAAGCGGAAGTGAGTCTGCGCCGAAGTTGGCGCCGAAGTTTGCGCTGACGACCAGACGGCACAAGCGATGCAAGCAAGCAGCGCCCCGGCAAGATGGCGACGCAAAAGATGGCGAAGGAATCGGCCGCGGCCCGTGGTTCCGTCGAACTGCATTCTGCCGAGCTTCATTCTGCAGAGCGTAGCACGACGCCATGCATTCCAGGCGCGTATGCGTATCGAGCACGATGATTTATTCTTTTGACTGAACTGAGAACCGAGAACTCGTCATGAAAACTGGCATCATCGGTCTGCCGCAGGTCGGCAAGACATCTCTATTTCGCATTCTGACGAAGGCGAATCTTTCTGAGCACGCGTTTTCGAACCCGCGCGAGGCGCACATCGGCGTCGCGAAGGTGCCCGACGAGCGCCTCGACAAACTGGCCGCGCTCTACCACCCAAAGAAGCTGACGCACGCCTTGGTCGAGTATGTGGACGTCGGAGCGATCGGCCAGGACGCGCTGAAAGAGACGGCCTATATCGGTCATCTGCGCCAGGTGGACGCGCTCATTCACGTTCTCCGTGCGTTTGAAAGCGATGAGATTCCGCACGTCGGCCCCATCGATCCCCTGCGCGACATCAAGAACGTCGAGTTCGACCTGATGGTCAGCGATCTTGGGCAGATCGAAAAACGGCTCGAGCGGCTGGAAAAAGATTTGAAGAAGATGAAGACGCCGGAACTGGAAAAAGAAAACGAGCTGCTGATCAAGGCCAAAGCCCACCTCGAAACCGAAAAGCCGCTGCGCGAAATGGAGATGACACCCGAAGACAAGAAGCGCATCCGGGGCTTCATGTTTCTGAGCGAGAAACCGATGCTCTACGTGCTCAATATCGGCGAGAGCCCCGAACTCGGCAAAGATCTGGAAGCGGCGGTTGCGAAATACAAGCTGAGCGAAGTGGCCGCGCGTCCGAATGCTGGAGCGAGCGCGATCTGCGGCAAAGTGGAAGCGGAACTGGCCGAGATGACCGACGAAGATGCGGCGGAATTTCTGGGCAGTTATGGACTGGGAGAAAGCGGGCTTTCGCGGCTGATCCGCAAGAGCTATCACCTGCTGGGACTGATTTCGTTCTTCACCGCTGGCGAAGATGAGTGCCGGGCCTGGACAATTCCCATCCACACGAAGGCCGTCAACGCCGCCGGAGCCATCCACTCCGATCTGGAGAAACACTTCATCCGCGCGGAAACGATTCGCTGGAATCAATTGCTGGAAGCTGGATCCGAAGCTAACGCCCGCGCCAAGGGCACCCTGCGACTCGAAGGCAAAGACTACATCGTCCAGGATGGGGATGTGATGCACATCAGGCACAGCGGGTAAACAACGTTCCCAGTTCTCAGTAGGATCTTTCCAATCTGACTTTCGATGTGGGAGGATATCCCATGGCCGCCGATTACGAGCAAATGGTGCAGAACATCAGGGGGTTCTACAGTTTTTCCGGCAAGAAAGTTGTAGCAGTTGGAGCCGGTAACGGGCCGCTTACCGATCTCGTTCTCGAATCCAGGAAACTGACTGTCATTGACAAAGACCCCGCCGCGATTCGCCAGTGGGAGGCAAAGGTTGCCGCCGAGGGGTTACAAGATCGAGTGGATGTTATCCAGGCGGACTTCTGTGAAACTTCGCCTCATGGGGACGTCGTGTATTTCGAGTTTTGTCTGCACGAAATGAATAATCCCGGGCAGGCCCTGCGACACGCCTTGACGCTCGCTCCCGAAGTGCTGATTTTCGATCATCTGCCGGATTCCGAATGGGCTTTCCATGCAGCCGAGGAGGATAAAGTCCGGCGCAGCACCGACGCGCTGGCGGACTTCGCCTGCACGCGCCGTCAGGCGTTCCGCACCGAGCAGCGCTTCCCGGAGTATCGGCAGCTTGTGGAAAAAGTGTCTTGCCAAGGCGAAGTGGCGTTGGGGCGAGCCGAGCGATATCGCGGCGCGGCCGACATCGCGATTCCGATGACCTACGGCTTGACCCTGTTGGATAGGGAGGCGAGCTTGAGCACGATTGAATCAGTGCACGTGGAAAAATCGATCCAGGACAAACATGCACGCCGCTCCGACGAAAACCAGTAGCGCCATCTTCACTCCGGGTTCTTTATTTACTTCGGGGATCAGATCGGACGCGGCTACGTAGATGGTGACGCCCGCCGACAGGGGCAAGCCGAAGCTCACCTCGCGGCGGAAGATTGCCATCGTCATTACTCCGGCCACGGTCGCTGCGCCCAGCAGCATGGACGCTCCCCAGGCGAACGCGCGGCTTCGGCCACTGGCCAGCATCACCGACGAGATGGTGAATCCTTCCGGAATCTTGTGCAGAAAAACCGCCACGAAGATGATCCAGCCGAGCGCTTGGGAAACGAGGAATCCGGAGGCGATCGCGATGCCATCGAAAAACGTGTGAATCAGCAGGCCGATCAGGACCGAGTATCCTTTGTGAGAATGCACGAACTGGTCGGCGTGGGTTTCTTCTCCAAAGTGGAAATGCGGGGTGACGGTGTGCTCGAAGAAATGGACGAGCAGATATCCGAGCAGGATGAGAAATCCGGCGTACGGGCCACGCAGTTGAATGCTCGCCGGCACCATTTCGACCAGCGCGGTCGCCAGCATGAAACCTGCGCCGAGCGCGACGAAGTAGCGCAGGTAGGAGCGATCCCAATTCCTTTGGACGATGATGGCGCCGCCAAACACGTTCGCGCCCGCCGCGGTCAGCCCCAGCAGCAGACTGGTCATGATGGGGGACATGAGGAAGAAGGATATCAGGAAGCAGTTGCCGGTGGTCGGTGGCAAGTCGTCAGTTATCAGTTGTCAGTAAAACCATCAACCTGCGCAGCGCCTTGGTCGCTGCCTGCTAGAATCCGCGCATGCGGAACTGGCTACAGATCATCGGATGGCTGGCCTGCGTCGTGTATTCGACCATTCCCGCCTTCTGGCTGATGATTCATCCGTTTGCCGAGCGGTGGCGCGCGCGGCATCTTTCCTATCATCGCTCGCCATATTTGGTGCTGTTGCCCGTCTGGGTGGCGATGTGGTTCGGGGTCGCGCTGGTCACGCGGCCGTGGCGAGATGTACTACTTTACCGAGCGGACTGGGCGTGGGGTGCGGCCGTTCTCCTGTTCGTTTGCGGGCTATATGTCTATTCGCAATCCTTGAGGAGTTTCAGCGCGCAGCAACTCGGCGGGCTGCCGGAAGTTCATGGCGGAAATCGCGAACAGCAACTGGTGACAGATGGAATCCGTTCGCGCGTACGGCATCCGGTGTATCTGGCGCATCTGTGCGAGATGCTGGCGTGGAGCGCCGGGACCGGGCTCGCGGTCTGCTGGGCGCTGACAGCGTTCGCAGTGATCACGGGAGCAGTGATGATCCGGATGGAGGATGCGGAGTTGGAGAAGAGGTTTGGCGGGTCTTATCGCGCCTATCGCAGATCCGTGCCGGCGGTTGTGCCGCGAGTGTTCTGCATTCGCGTTGCACCTCACTGTGCTACGATTCGCCCGATGAGTATTCAGGATAAGCCGCCAAAAGGACAGCCGATAGCTCTCGATCCAAGTGCGAAAAGTGCTTCGCTGACTGAACCCGCGTTCATTGCCCGTCCTGTTGGAGCACCCGTCTACCACGGCTTTGAAGTTCTGGATGATGTGAGTGCTGATGGGTTCGTGTTTGGGAAGATCACAGATTTCGAGGCCGAAGCCGCTGATTGCGGCGATGCTTTTGTGATCGCGCCCGACAACAGCCGAGCCGGAATCGTTTGGGAGGTTTCTGAGACTCAATATTTCACGGAGGTATGTCCTATTGAGGCAGCTCGATGGGGAGTGTGGGCCGTCTCCTTCCCGCTCCCGATGAACAAGCGAGAGAATGTCCGACGTAATCTGCAATCTGTTCTTCCCACGCTCAAAGAGAAGTGGGAGGAGTGGCGCGAGCGCTATGGCTCGTAAGACGCCAGCTATAATCCGCTGTAGCTGAGAGCTGATAACTGATAGCTGACAGCCGCACTCATGCGCTTCGAACTTTTTGTCGCAACCCGCTACCTTCGTGCCAAACGCCGCCAGGCGTTCATCGGCGTTATCACGGGGATCTCCATCCTGGGAGTAGCGGCGGGCGTGGCTTCGCTGATCGTCGCTCTGGCCGTCAATAACGGCTTTCGCCAGGATTTGCAGGCGCGGCTGCTGGGTTCGACCGCGCACATCAGTCTGCTGCGGGTGGAAAGTGACGGCATACGCGATTGGCGTCCGCTGCTGGAGAAGTTGTCGAAGCAGCCGCATGTGGTGGCGGCCGCCCCGGCCATTTACGAGCAGGTGCTGATCTCGCGCGGGCCGCGGGCGCGCGGGGCGGTGCTGAAAGGGATGCTGCCGCAGTATGAGCGGAAGGTGAGCGATCTGCTGAAAACCGTGACGCTGGGATCGGCAGCGGCGCTCGAAGAGACTGATGCCGGTGCCGAGCTGCGCTCGGCTTGGACGGGCGGGGACGCCCGTCCCCACACCGACAATTCACACACAAACGCTCCACCAGCAGAATCGCCCGACGACCTGGCGCGCGTGCAGCAGCGCGTCGCGGCGATGCCTCCGATTATTCTTGGCAAAGACATGGCGGAGGAGATTGGTGCGACCGTGGGGTCGGTCGTGCTGGTTACTTCTCCACAGGGCGAGTTGACTCCGTTTGGCATGGTGCCGAAATACATTCGCTTTCATGTCGTGGGAATCTTCAACTCCGGTTTTTTCGACTACGACTCTTCCTGGGCGTTCATCCGGCTGGCTGACGCGCAGCAGTTGTTTGGGTTGGGCGATGTGATCTCGGTCATCCAATTCAAGATTGACGACATCTATCTGGCGGGCGACGTGGCGCGCTCGCTCGAACAGGCCGCCGATCTTATTTCAGGAAGCCACGGCTTCATGGCCACCAGTTGGATGGAACAGAACAAGCCTTTGTTCCGCGCGCTGCGATTGGAGCGCGTGGTGACCTTCATCACCATTGGGCTGATCGTGTTCGTGGCCGCGCTCAATATCTTGATCTCGCTGATCATGATGGTTATGGAGAAGACAAAAGATATTGCCGTGCTCATGTCGCTGGGGACCAAGAAGGCGCAGATCCGGCGCGTGTTCATTGCGCAGGGCGTCTTGATCGGCGTGATTGGGACGGCGATCGGGCAGGTGCTCGGCTACTCAATCTCGTGGGCGGGCGGACACTACCACTTTATTGCGCTCTCGCCCGAGGTCTATTCGATTGACTACGTGCCATTCGCGCCGCGCCCAATGGACGGACTGATCGTGGCGCTGGTCTCCATCGGGATTTCGTTTGTGGCCACGATTTACCCGTCGTGGTCGGCGGCGCGCATCTTGCCGGCGGAGGCGCTCAGGTACGAATAAGGGTCTGCAGGCGCGTTTCCGTTTCTCCATCTGTGACCGGGGTCACATTGCAATTGTTTTCCGTAGGTATACAGTCTCTTGCATAGCTCGTTGCCGCAAACGGAATTGCGGGAACGCGTTGTTCCTCCGCGTGCTCTGGCAGATCATGCTCTGTTGGGTCATGCTCTGTTAGATCATGCTCTAATGGAATCAGGGACCGTCTTCTCAAGTGGCAGCCGGAGGCGGCCTTGATACTTCGGAGGGGGAACTTGCATCCAATGACTCAAGATCCTCTGTTGAGGGTCGAAGGGTTAAGTAAGGTCTTTCGCTCAGGCGAAGCCGAACTCGTGCTCTTTGAGAATCTGTCTTTCGAGGTCGCGAAGGGAACGATGCTCGCCATCGTGGGGCAATCGGGTGCGGGAAAGAGCACTTTGTTGCACATCCTGGGGGCGCTGGATCGTCCTTCGGCGGGTGCGGTATATTGCGCGAACTTCTGCGTGAATTCGCTCTCCGAAAATGACGCCGCCGAGTTTCGTAACCGCGAGATCGGCTACGTGTGGCAGTTCCATTACCTGCTGCCGGAGTTCACCGCTTTGGAAAATGTCGCCATGCCCCTGTTAGCGCGCGGACAAGCGCTATCTGCAGCAGAACAGGAAGCTTCGCGGTGGCTACGCGAAGTGGGACTGGAAGCGCGCGGGCATCATCGTTCGGGCGAGCTTTCCGGCGGCGAGCAGCAAAGGTTGGCGCTGGCAAGGGCGCTCATCACCCGGCCGCAGTTGCTGCTGGCCGATGAGCCTACGGGCGACCTCGACGGGCGCACCGGCGAATTGGTTTTTGAACTGGTCGCACGATTGCACCGCGACCACCGATTGACCTCTGTGATCGCCACCCATAACTTGGCGTTCGCACGTCGGTGCCATAGGGTTTTGCGTTTGGTACAGGGCAAAATGGAGGAAGTGGCGCCCGAATCGCTTTCGGCGTAACGAAAGGCGCAGTCATCCTCAAAGAGAGATCGGGGGGCGGGAGGTTAAGCTGTAAGGGGTTTACTAGAAAGTAGATATCGCTTGGGAGATTGGGCGATATGAATGCATAATGAAGGTGGCAAGGTCAGGGTTTGGCGGAGGGCGGGCGCTCCGCGGGAACTCGGGGGAATGGGTATATGTTTGAACGCTACACGGAGAAAGCTAGGCGCGTTATCTTCTTTGCGCGGTACGAGGCCAGTCAGTTCGGATCTCCTTACATTGAGACCGAGCACCTCCTGCTCGGACTGCTGCGTGAAGACAAGGCCCTGACGAATCGCTTCCTGCGCTCTCATGCCTCGGTGGAATCGATCCGGAAACAGATCGAGGGGCACACCACCATCCGGGAAAAGGTTTCCACTTCGGTCGATCTTCCCCTGAGCAACGAATGCAAGCGTGTGCTGGCGTATGCCTCGGAAGA